>JADFXO010000051.1:0-4523 GCA_015233485.1 Nitrospirota bacterium | reverse complement strand
GCGCTAACACTCCTCTTTTATTATCTTCCAGAGGCTGGTTCTTGATATTCCCAGCATCTCGGCGGCCTTTGTCTTATTGCCTCCGAGGTATTCGACTATTCTAATGGCGTATTCCTTGTTGAGTTCGTCGATGGTCTTAATAGCATCAAGCCTTACAGTGTCAGGGGCAAGAATAGATAGTTTCTGCGGCAGGCTTTCGGGGGTTATCAGGTTAGTGTTTTCGAGAATTACCGCCCGCTCTATGATGTTCTCCAGCTCTCTTACATTGCCAGGGTAGTTGTAGTTCATTAGGATTTCCATAGCCTTACTCGTAAAGGCCGTTATTTTTTTGTTGCATCTTGGGGCGTGTTTTTTTAGAAAATAGAGGCAAAGCTCGTTTATATCGTTTATCCTTTCTCTGAGTGGCGGGATGGTTATCTCCATGACGTTTAACCGGTAGTAGAGGTCTTCTCTGAATTTTCCCGTTGACAGGAGGGTTGTAACGTTTTTATTCGTTGCCGCAATGATTCTGACGTTTACCTTTATCGATTTGACGCCGCCGACCCTGAAAAACTCCCCCTCTTCGATAAACAGAAGGAGTTTTGCCTGAAGATTTGGGGAAAGTTCAGCTATTTCATCAAGAAAAAGAGTGCCTGAATCGGCTATCTCAACCAGTCCTTGTTTGGTTTTTAGAGCGCCCGTAAACGCCCCGGCCTCGTAGCCAAACAGTTCGCTGCTCAGGAGTTCCTCTGTGAGGGTCGCACAGTTTATAGACAGATACGGCCTGTCCTGCCTCTTGCCTGAGTAATGTATCAGACGGGCTATGAGGCTTTTGCCAACCCCGCTTTCGCCGGTTAATATCAGATTACAGTCGGAGCCTTTCATGTTTTCTATCAGCGTGACGATTCGCTTCATGCCCGGGCTGTTGGCCGTGATGCTAAACTTCTTGTTTATTGCCAGTGCCGCCTTTAATGCGGTATTTTCCCTCTGCATCAACTTGTGTTCTTTAAGTTTGGATACCTTAAGGATTAACTCGTCAAGCTCGAACGGTTTGGTGATGTAGTCGGAAGCGCCTTTTCTCATGGCCTCAACGGCGGATTCGATACTGCCGAAGGCGGTGATGATTATCACCTCAATCTCGGGATATTTTTCTTTTATGATCTCAAGAAGTTTGATACCGTTTAACTTTGGCATTTTTATGTCTGAAATCAGGACATGGAAGCTGCCCTTTTCGATTTTAGCAAGGGCATCCTCTCCATCTCTTGCGGTTGCAGTTTCATAACCCTCTTTCTCTAAAACATATACAATATGGTTTAGCGTTATCTCTTCGTCTTCAGCTACAAGTATCTTAAGTTTCACTATTTTGCCCGCTTGCCGGCAGCGTAATCACGAAAGTAGTAGATCTTCCCGGATCGCTTTCCACTTTCAAATCGCCGGCGTGTTTTTTTATTATATTATATACTATTGCAAGCCCTAAACCGGTGCCTTTGTCTTTGGTTGTAAAAAAAGGCTCAAATATTTTTTCTATATCCGCAACAGGAATCCCTCCTCCCGTGTCAGATATCCTTATTTTTACCATCCCGTCCACATTTTCAACGCTTACCGACAGCACTCCGCGGCCTTCCATTGCCTCTACCGCGTTTAAAAACAGATTGATAAACACCCTTTCTATCTGTTCCGAATCGACTGAGATGACGGCATTGTCTCCTTCGAGTTCAAATTCTATTTGTTTAACGTCCGTCACAAAGGCAATTTGTTTATACGCGTTATCGATTAACGAATAAATATCTACCCGCACGGAGACGATTTTCCTGCCCCTGGCAAATTCAAGCAGGTCGCCTATTATGAATTTTACTCGTTTGGTTTGCCCCAAAACGTCTTCGGTGATTTTTCTAAGAAACGGAGAGGCGCTGTCTCCTATTTCCCTTAAGAGTACCTGTGCCGACAGGTAAATATTATTAAGGGGATTGTTGAGTTCATGCGCCACTCCGGAGGCCAGCGTTCCTATGGCGGCAAGTTTTCTGCTTTGAAGGAGTTCTTCGTTTTTTATCTCCAGCTCTTTTTCTCTTTGGGTTATTTGATTTTCCATTTCGTAGAACTTTTGAAACAGAATTCCAACCTCGTCTCTTTCGTATCGCAGTTCCGATGCAGGATGTAAGCCGTTCATAAATAAACCTTTCCCCATGTTTTCCACAATTTTTACCAATCGATTCAGCCGGTTTGCCAGATTATTGCTGATAACAAACAGCATTCCCAGCCCAACAACGAAAAAAAGCGGCAGTAACACGAGTATGGCAAGCTGCGACGTGCGTACCGCGCCGTCAACCTTGCTGCGGGCGGCTCTGTCCAACTCATTTGCCGCGTTTACAACGTGTTCTCCTATCTTTCTTAGTGTGTATATATCCGCGTTGAGGGTTTTTAACCCCGTTACGAGGGCATCGTTGGGGGATAGCACCGCGGTTTTTTCGAGGAACTCACCGGCCTTCAGCGGTATATCCGTAAATGTCGATTCTATGAGGGAAATAAGTCCTTTGTCCATGCCGGTCAAGGTTATCTGTTTCTTTATGATATTTACTGAGGATTCGATTTTCGTGAATACTACTTCGTATTGTCTGGCCAATTCATGGAGGGTGGACAGACTTTCGTTTTTATTTATTGCCAACTGTTGAAATAGAATTTCGTTTAAATCGTTCAAGTATCTATAGACCAGCCGGGACTCTTCGTCCGCCTCTGACGAACCGTAGAGAAAAAAATTCTTCTCATGCCTTCGCAGCTGAAGACACTTGCCCCGTATAGTGTCGGTTGTCTCAAGGTATGCGATTTCATTTTTTATCTTTATGAAATTGGCATACTCAATTGCCGACAAGAAGACAACGATAACGCCCGTTACCATGAAACTCAGGAGTATTTTATTTTTCAGTGACATCGAATAGCTATCTAACACCTCAAATTGCGGCTGTAATTATGAAAAGTTGCCTTTCCCTTTTTCTCCCCCTATCTGCCATCCCACAAAAATTCTTTCAATTCATCCGGTGAATCGGCTTTCTTGATAAGATTTTTGAATTCCACCAATTTATCTATAGAATCTACAACTCTAAGCATATCCATCAACTCAAGTCCGGCTGAACCATATTTGAGTTCAAGCATCCCTTCTATCCCTTCAAGCAAGCCTTTCCGGTTGCCCTCAAGTAAGCCTCTCTCTATGCCTTTCTTAATGCCTTTCTCAACGCCCTCAAGCATTCCCCGTTCACGCCCCTGCTTAAATCTTATATCTCTCTCTAAATCATATACCAATGCCATTTCCTCTGCCTCCTCAGACACTTCGCCCTGTAAATCCCTCAACTGCGACAGGACTTCCACTTGTCTTATATACTTGCCCCGGAGCGTTTCCTCCGGCACCAGTTCCCTTAATCGGCTGAGTATCTCTCTTATGAATATTTTAACACCTTTCTTTTGATAATTGCACAAGATAGATATTATCACCTCCTCAGGCTTATCAGAATATAAGAACTTCGCGCAATCGACATCGCGCATATCGATTAGATTATATCTATGAGCTGTCGTTTTAGAGGAGAGGCTGTCTTTCATCGTAAGCGGCTCATTCCCAATGTAAAATACGTATTGCATCGGCGCAATACCATGAACTTCTGTCAGATAAACCCAGTACCGCAGCTCCCGATATACCATCTTCGAATAGTTGGTCGCCTGGAATTCGATATGTAACAGAGAAACAGAGCCATCTTCAAATTCTACCCGCAAAATAAAGTCGGCCTCGCGCTCGTTCGTTATCTGCGTATTCCGGCGAAACCGACCATCTGTTCCGGTCATGTCGACCACCTGAGAAATCGTCTTTACACTGGACAGAGTTATCATACATTTACAGGTCGGATAGGGTCAACATTTTTCATCAATCCCAAATCCTTTAATCCTTCCTTTTAACCAATCCTTTTCTTTTAGGCCGCAGTCTCATCGCGGCTTGGTTGATGTCTCTAAATTTCTCCACACCTTTTATGTCTTTAAGGTTTCGGACTGAGTCAACGCTGCCCTTGTTTTTCTCATTGATTCTCCTTGCAGGCTTATCTTATGGGCGTTATGTACGATTCTATCGAGGATAGCATCAGCGATGGTAGGTTCGCCCACAAAGTTGTGCCAGTCGGCCACAGGGTACTGACTTATCATAATAGTTGACTGGATACCGTGGCGGTCTTCTATTACTTCGAATAAGTCTACCCGTTGGGTGTCATTAAGAGTTTCAAACCCCCAGTCTTCTATAACGAGAATGTTTGTTTTTGCCATTTTGCTGAGGTACCTGCTATAACTGCCGTCACCTCGTGCTACTTCCAATTCTCGGAAGAGTTTTGTGGATTTGTTGCATATGGCGGTAAACCCTTCACAACATGCCTTGTTTACTAACGCTTCGGCAATGTAGGACTTTCCGATTCCTGTTGGCCCTGTTAAGATTACGTTCTGGTGGTTCCTTATCCAATGGCAGCTAGCCAGTGTAAGGATCAGAGATTTATCAAGGCCCCTTGGATGTCGGAAGT
>JADFXO010000519.1 GCA_015233485.1 Nitrospirota bacterium | reverse complement strand
AATCAGAAAAAATGCCTCCCATCCGTCATTTTCAAAATAACGGGATAGATTTACCAGCGACATCAGGTCCCCCGTGCCAATTGATGGCTTAGCGTCGCCTCTGAAAAGGACTCTTCTCATCTAAATCGCTTTCAAATTGAAGGAACCCGCCTCAGCTTCCACTTCCTGATTCTGTCATCACATCGCCAATAGAACCGGCCCGGCGAATTACCTCTTTTCTCTGTTGTAGCTTATCAAACTCGTTTGCCATTGCCCTATGTTGAATTATAGATTGTTAAAATATTACGTCCCATGTAATAGGGTCTTCGAAATATATGAGTTTTTTTGCCTTTATGTCAAACTCCTCAAATAGTTTTAAATAAACAGGGTCGAGGCCGTGTTTCTTCTTGCCGGGGCGTAAGATAGATATGTCTTCGGCTCTGATGCCCTCACCTTGCCGTATATCTCTGTTTGCAAAGAGTTTCATAAAGGCAAAATCCCTTAAATATTTCACCTCCTGATACACTATCTTTACCGTACTTCCGTAAATTACTTTATCAATGTTAAACGTCCCTCGCTCATAATCGGACTCTGCCTGCCTTATGGCTGCTACCATAGCCATTAGTTCATACGGCTCAAGGGCAAAAAAGTGGTCGGGGCCGTCCATCGCCTTATCAAGTGTGATGTGTTTTTCTATAATCTGCGCGCCGAGATATACGGCCTGTACCGGTGCGGCGGCGGCCTCCGCCGTGTGGTCGGAATACCCTATCGGGAAGCAGGGAAAGGCATATTGAAGCGTCTTTATCACGCCAAGATTACAGTCTGAAAGCGCCGTTGGATATTGAATAGAACAGTGAAGAAGGGATAGTTTGTTGTGATGCTTCGTGACAATCTCAATGGCCGCCTCAATTTCACCAAGCGTTGCCCCTCCCGTTGACATAATTATCGGTACACCGGTTGCGGCACAGTGCTCGATTAATACCGTGTTAGTGATAGTGTAAGAGGTAAGTTTGATTTTCTTAAGCCCTTTGTTCAGAAGTATGTCCACTCCGTATGGGTCGGAGGCTGACGACAAAAGTTCGATTTCTTTGGATCTGCAATAATATAGCAGCTCATCTATCCAGTCATCGGGAAGTTCAAATCCCTTGACCGCCCCATAGATATTATATGAGTATTCGCCTTTTGAATCCTTCCAGTCCAGCTCTCCGGCACTTTTCGGATATAAATCCTTCGCCCTGAAAAATTGGAGCTTTACCGCGTCGCATCCTGCCGCCACGGCGGCGTCAACCATCTTGATACAGTTATCGTATGACCCGTTATGATTTATTCCTATCTCCGCTATAACATAAACCCTGCCGTCAGCCATCGAAAAACCTCCTGAACCATAACTCTAAATTCATTATTTGCCATAAGACCATCTGATGATTTTTCACTCCCGCGGTGTGCTCTTCAAACATGATATTCAATTGCCCGATGTCGAAGATGCCTCGTTTTTTTAGTGATTCAGAGTTTATAAGGGCATACATTTGGGCCTTATTGATAGTCCTGAACCACTCGTCAGCAGGCGCTATAAACCCGGATTTATCTTTTCTCTGCCTTACGTCTTCGGGAAGCACACCTCTCATTGCCTCTCTGAGTATCCACTTGCCGAGGCCGTTTCTAATCTTGAGCCTTCCAGGCAGGGAAAAGCAAAACTCTATTAATCGATAGTCTAAAAAGGGAGAGCGTGACTCTATTGACTGCGACATCGTGTTTCTGTCTTCGGGCCTCAGGGTTGCGGGTACCGTCTCGTATAACATCTCCAGATACAGCCTCCTTGACAGTTCATCCGAAAACTGCCCCGGCCGGCTTAACCCTGCCATATATTGTTCAACAATGTCCTTGTTCAGCAAATATGAATAATCCGTAAATTTAGCCGCCTCAAGCTCCCTGTTCTTTTTCATTGAAGAGATAAATCTTATCGTTTTTTTAATCTCGTCATTGGAGCGGTTGTGATTATCCCTCCACGCGGCAATCTCTTTATACATTGTATCTATCTCACCGTCTTCAAAGAGGTCGTAAAAGTAATAATGGTAATGGTCCCAGTACCCGGCAAGCAGTTCGTCACCGGCATGGCCGTTTAGTACGACCTTGATTCCTTCGTTTTTTATCTTTTTCGCGATTAAATATAAGCTGTACCACGTTACGGTACATATCGGTTCATCATGAAACCCAAGCATCTCTTCCACGGTATCGAAGATGTCGGCCGGGTCGGGCTTAATATAGTAATAATCCGCGTTCGTATCTCTTATCACACTGTCTATGTATTCACTCTCGTCGTAAACACCTTTTTGATGCCCTGTAATGCCGGAAAACGTAACAATCGGGTGTTTTAACAGCTTATACGCGGCACAGGTTATTGAGGTTGAATCCATACCGCCGCTTAACATACAACCCACGGGGACATCGCTTCTAAGCCTT
>JADFXO010000518.1 GCA_015233485.1 Nitrospirota bacterium | reverse complement strand
CCAAAACACGCGGTAGTATCAGGTCAAATACCGTTATCTTGTGATACATGCCACACGCCGGCAGACATAGTATTGGAATCAGAGCATCACCGTCACCGGGTTTCTTCATATACGCAATCATAAACATCGCCCCGGGAAGCACCGCAGTGCCGTATAACACGTCCGTAACCGGAAGCCCGGCAACCGCCGCCGATGTGACGTCATCAGGGTCAACTGAAAGCCCCCCTGTAGTTATCAGGATATCCGCCCCCCCTGCTGCAAGTTCCATCAGCCTCTGTGCAATGAACCCCTTGTCGTCCGGAGCGAGGTACTGGCCGATGATCACACCGTTGCACTGCCTGATTTTTTCCCTGACCACAGGTAAAAAAGTATCCCGAATCTTGCCCGTATAGACCTCGTTTCCCGTTATGACAACCCCTGCCTTAGGCCGCCGCATCCCCAGTACCGACAGCAATACAGGAGCGCGCTGACACTCATTTACCGCCTTATCAATGAGTTCTTTTTTTATTACGAGCGGGATTGCCCGCACGCCTCCAACCGTCTGTCCCTTCGACACCACGGTATTTGTATGGAGGGTCGCGCACATCACCTCGCCAAGCATATTAAACTCCATGAGCGCGTCTATATTTACCTTAAACAGGCCGTCGATCTGCGCCACAAGGGTTATCTTGCCCTCCTTGGGTTCGGCGTCGAAGGATACTCCACTTGTCTGGCCGTGTGTCAGCGCGTTCGCCATCAATAGCGCCGCGTCGTTTTCGTGAAGCTCATCGTCTCCTATGTCAAGCAGGAACAGGTGTTCCTTGCCGAGCCTCTCAAGGTGCTCTATGTCCTGCTCTGTAACGACATGGCCTTTTTTGAACGCCCTGCCTTTAAACTCTCCCCGCCTGATTTCAGTAATGTCGTGAGCAAGGACATGACCCGCCGACTGGCGCACCGGCACTACCTTTGTGCCCTTATCCATTATCCTTTCTCCTGTATATACACACGTAGCATTTTGACCACGGGATGTAGTTTAAGGCCTCAGCGTCAAATTTGTACACAATATTGTCGTAGTAAATCAAATCAACAACCCCGGTAAGGATATAATTTTCAGCAACATATTTTGTGGCCCAATCGAAAATATAAAGAGGCGCGTTCGCAGCGGGAAGCCACGACGCGGGTATGTTTACGAAGACTATAAAGGCCGGTCTGTTTTTTTCGATCTCGCCAGTCATTCCATGTTGCATTTGCAGATTGAAAGGCTGGTCTTCCATAAGCCCGTACATATAAATATAGCCGGTTGCCGAATGAATGCCGGAATAAAATAATATCTGCGGTTCTGAACCCAATATGGCAATACGGTCGCCTTCTCTGGCGTGGCTCTTAAGATATTCGGCTATCTTTACTGATTCAACAAATGGATTCAGGCCGTAGACCTTGCGTGATACCTCATCAGGCGCCAGCTTAAAATACAATTCTCCCTGCACCGTGAAAGTGAATAACATGCCCATCAATAGTACCGCAATTGGAAGCATCTTATACCATGACTTCATTACCGGCGCGCTGGCCAAATGCTCTATGCAATAAGCGGCCGTTATCGAAATCGCCGGAATAATTAAAACAAAGTAATGTTCCCTGAAATAAAACCCCGGAAATACAGACAAAAAAGAAAAAAGGAAAAAAAGCAATATGAACAGTCTTTCCTTTTGTCTTTGTTTATAAATGAGCATAAAGAAACCTATAACGCCTGAAATCCAGAAAACAGTAAAATGTCCAGCCGTCCTCGGGGCCATAGTCTTAAATCTCGAAATGCCGTCCATTAACGAAAACCTTGAGACATATTTGCCTGAATAAGTAAAACACCAAAACCAAAAATTATCTAAAACCCCACCCCTGTATATGATAAATAAGGTAACGGCAAACGGCACGGCAGACATAATCATAAGGATAAGGCCGTTGATTACGAAATCTTTAAACCCTCTCCGTATAGAAAATAAATAAACGACAGCAAAAACGTAAAGACGTAAAACTAATACATCAGGCCGCAGTGGGTTTTGTCCTATGGGACAGACGTACCACGATTGCCCCCGTTGTTAGAAAAAACAGGGAACTTGAAGAGAGGGGAGAGAAAATGGAAAAGGTCTTAAAGGAACTCGCCCTGAAAGACCCTGGCGTAGCCGAGACCATAAAACGCGTGGGCCTTTAAATCATTGGGGCATCAGCAGTGGGTTGCCGTTATTTCCCGAATGGACAAACCGGATACCTGCACTCCTTGCAGTTCAAACACAGGCCGCCGTGTCCCATTTCCGCAAGTGCGCGCCTGTCAATATGCTCACCTGCCAAAACACGCGGTAGTATCAGGTCAAATACCGTTATCTTGTGATACATGCCACACGCCGGCAGACATAGTATTGGAATCAGAGCATCACCGTCACCGGGTTTCTTCATATACGCAATCATAAACAT
>JADFXO010000517.1 GCA_015233485.1 Nitrospirota bacterium | reverse complement strand
CGTCCCTGATCTCTTAGATAAAATAGCCGATGAGACGATAGCCGAGGACGGTGAAAAACTCCTTGAGTTCCTCACCTCTGTTGACCATCCGGCGCTTTCTATGCCTTCGATGTTTTAGCACACACAGGCAGGTTGGCCTGTAAACAGCCCTAAATAAGGAGAGCCTTTAAATGGAAGATATAAAGAATATAAAAAGTGTCGATAAAGTGGCCGAAGAGATCCTTGAGTGGGGCCATGAACATGGAATAAAGTCCGCCTTTGACAGGGCGGAGTCCTTAAAACCATGTCCGATTGGCCACACGGGCGCCTGCTGTAAGATATGCTTTATGGGGCCGTGCAGGCTGGTAGGGCCTGACGCCGAAGAGACAGCGGCAGGGGTATGCGGGGCAACGCTGCCTGTGGTAACGGCAAGGAACTTTCTGAGGATGTGCGCGGCGGGGACTGCCGCACACAGCGACCATGCCAGAGATATGGCGTTTACGCTCCTTGAGGCGTCAACCGGAGAAGCGCCTGATTTCCAGATTAAAGATGAGAAGAAACTAAAAAAAGTAGCCGGCATTCTTGATATTCCCACAGAGGGAAAGACCAAAGGGCAGCTTGGAAAGGAAGTAGCCGAGAAGATAATCGAGAACTTCGGCCGCCAAAAGGGCGAGGTTTCGTATGTGACGAGGGCGCCTAAGAAGCGCCAGGAGATATGGAAGAAATGGGGCGTAGTGCCCCGCGGGATAGACAGAGAGGTATGCGAGGCCATGCACCGCACCCATATGGGCGTTGACCAGGACCCTGAGAATCTCATGATGGCCGCCGTAAAAGTATCCCTTGCCGACGGCTGGGGCGGCAGCATGTTCAGTACCGACATAACAGACATACTGTTTGGCACCCCCACACCGGTTCATTCAACGGCCAGCATTGGCGTGATGAAAGGAGACGAGGTAAACCTTGTCCTTAACGGCCACGAACCCACGCTTGCCGAGATGATAGTCGATGTATCGTCCGAGCCGGCAATGCTGCAATATGCTAAAAGCAAGGGTGCAAACGGCATAAATCTTGTCGGTATGTGCTGTACCGCAAATGAAGTGATGATGCGGCACGGGATTCCGACGGCGGGCGGGTTTTTAAATCAGGAGCTGTCCATAATGACCGGCCTTGCCGAGGCAATGGTGGTAGATGTGCAGTGCATTATGCCGGCCATTGCCCAGGTCGCAAAAAAGTTCCACACCAAGGTGATAACCACCTCGCTCAAAGGCAAGATGATAGACGCCATCCATATTCAATACGACGAGCACAGGGCGAAGGAAGTTGCCAGAGAGATACTTAGGATTGCCTGCGACAACTACCCAAACCGCACCACAGAGGGAAGCCGCGTGTCGGACTTTAAACCGTTGATAGCCGGTTTTTCCGACGAATATATAGAATATATGCAGGGCGGCAGCTTCAGAGGCTCATTCAGGCCGCTAAACGACGCCATAATGGCCGGGCGCATAAGGGGTGTTGTCGGCGTAGTGGGCTGTAACAATCCACGCATCATGCAGGACAGCTTTCACAACTATCTGGCCATAGAGTTTATCAAGAACGACATCCTTGTGGTATCGACCGGCTGCGGAGCGGCATCGTGCGCGAAGGCCGGCTATATGACGCCGGAGACGGCGCTTGAGATGGCAGGGCCGGGATTAAGAGAGGTGTGCGAGGCCATAGGGATACCGCCGATACTGCATCTTGGGGCGTGCGTGGATAATTCGAGGATTTTGACGATAGCCTCACACATGGTGGAGGAGGGCGGCCTTGGCGACGATATATCGGACTTGCCGGCCGTGGGTATAGCCCCCGAATGGATGAGTGAGAAGGCCCTGGCCATAGGGGTGTATTTCGTTGCCTCAGGTGTGCATGTAATATTCGGTTCGGACAGTCCTGTTGAGGCAAGCAGCGTTGTCAAAAAAATCCAGACTGAACTTTGGGAAAAGAGATTCGGCGGTAAACTCGAATTCATAAACGACCCGAAAGAGATATTCGAAAAGACGCTTGCCACGATAGATAAAAAGAGAGACGCCCTGAAGCTGAAGAAATACGAACAGGGCAAATTCGGTGCGGAGAGGGTGCTTATGACGATGGAAGACAGAAGAAAACTCGAAAAAGAACAGGCCGCATCCTAAGGGGGAGGTTTAATGAATATAGAAACAATAGATGTTGATGAGTCGATAGGCCTTGTAAGCGAAGTACTAAGCGGCCACGACAAGAGAAAGGGAATTCTTATTTCTACGCTGCATAAGATACAGGCGGACAATGGTTACCTGCCGGATGATATGCTGAGGGCGCTGTCGAAGAAGCTCGCCATAGCGCTGGCTGAGATATACAGCGTGGCGAGTTTTTACAAGCAGTTTCACTTCTCGCCGCGCGGCAAGAAAATCGTAAGGGTCTGTACGGGAACGGCCTGCCACGTCAGAGGGGCGGA
>JADFXO010000516.1 GCA_015233485.1 Nitrospirota bacterium | reverse complement strand
AGAACGTTGTAGAGAGTACAAAACATTTCACTTGGCTCATCCGTCTTAAATGAAATAACTATACAGTCTGAAAAATGAGTGATTTGTCTGGAGTTATTAATATCTTCATATTTATCGCCGTAAGCTGATCCATCTAGCCAAAAACTACTTCTGACTTCCATTAGGGCGTTATACACACGTTCCACTTCAGTGACATTATCTTTAGTTGTAGTTCCGGCGATGATTTTTTTAAAACCCAGTATGTCTATGAAGCAAACTATTCTATCTTCATAGGCAATTCTATCTGATCTTTTTTCTTGCACTTCAACACCTGCCATCAATTCTTTCATCAAATTATTAAAGTGTAATCCATCTATCACGTTTTTTTGCTTCCAGTGGGAGTGGAGCTCATAAACTTTATTGTATGTATTACTTCGCGTATTCGGTATTCTTTATTAAATCCCACGATCCTCATCCAATCTGAGTCAAGACGACGGAGTCGGTTCTTCATCTTAGTAATTTTTGTAAAATGCTTCGGCTGTAAACTTTATGAACTCATCTTTTTTATCCTGGCTTCTGCTTATTACCTGCCATGGCTCAAGCCTGGCGACTTCCGTTTGGAGGTCCTTCGCAGTTTTAGGACTACATCCGATAATATCTTGTATCACTGAAGCAGAGGCACCTTCACATTGGAAAATATATGCAAATTCTAAAAGCTCTTGGAAATTAAAAGATTTTTGCTGATAATCATTTGGCGACTGACTGGCAAAGAAAATAACAATACCTTTAGAGCGGCCTTCTCTGATAATCTTTTCTAAGAAAATATTCTTTTGACTTAGATAATTATGAGCTTCATCGATTACAAGAATAGTTCTTATCGTACGTTTATTATCATTAACTGGACTCTCCAGCATTACAGACATTTCTTTATATAGTCGTTCAATTACAAGATATGCAACAAGCTCTTTCAACACAGGCATTTCATGAACGTCGATGAGCAATGTTCTATTCGAAAGTTTTTCGATTGGTGGTAACTCGGAACCATGCGCCCAGAAAAGGTTGAAATCAGATAGATCACGAAGTACTTCAATAAGGCTATCATCGCGTTTTCCTTCTTCATCATAAGCGGTGCGTGCAACTTCATATACATCACGGAAATCCGGGTAGGGTTTATCTGTACCTGCCCGCCTCGCATACGCTGCTTTGATAGCTTCTGTTAATGCCCCTTTTTGAACAGGTCCCAGTTTTGAGTTTATAGAAGCGAAACTTTCAGCTTTTTCTCTGGCCGATACATTTATTTTCTGTTCATCATACGAAGGCAGAACAAACGGATTAATTGGTAATGTGTGAGTACCCTGTAGTAAACGATAAGTTTGAACTTTTGCTTTATCACAAAATTGTTGGTTGTCTGCAACATCACCTTTATAGTCAAAATAAATAAAATTTGTCTGGAAATTTGATTGTTGCCGTATGTCAGCCAATATCTTTAGCAAAAACTGAGTTTTACCAACACCGGGTTTACCCATTATCGCTAAGTGGGAGTTTGCATGAATAGCAGTATTATTAAGTTCCATAATCACTTCATTTTTTTGGAGAAGTTCTTTCCCAAGTAATATTTCAAAGCCTTTTCCAAAATTTTCTCTGCGTCCGCTAAACTCTACCCTCTCTACCAATTTATTTATCAATAAATCAGAATTATTTCCAGATTCTTCAAATAGTTTTTTAAGCTTTTTGGCTCCACTATCAATGTGATTTTTTATTATGGATTTATTTGAATAGAAACTGTCCTCATTTATGTCGGATTTCCGATAAACTTGACTAATCAAAGTCTTAATAAATAGTTCATTTTGATCGATAAAAGTTGATCTCCTAATTTCTGCGCCATTAAAATCTTTAGACGTAGAAACATTTGCCCCATCTTCAGTTAAAGAAAGAGTAAAGGCTATTCGAGCGAGGATGCCTTTGTCAAGCTTTGTCTCAAGACGGATGGCACTGAGGATTTCATCTGTTTCTCTGGTTGTATATAGTCTGTCCGCCATGTTATTCCTCCCAAAAATACCCGGCTTTTACCGTTGTAAGCTCTTGTCTATGATCAAACTCAAGTTTTGCGGCACCGGCAAGATGTCCCTTCAGATTACGGTAATAGTTTATGTCGATTTCCGTGTCTGTTGAAAGAATTATTACCTGTTCACCGGCGTTGGGGAAGTAATTATTTACAATATTATCCCTGTGTGTACTATCCAGCCTTGAAAGCGGTGTATCAATAATAATAGGAAGCTTTAACTGGCTTGTCTGAGCAAGTCCCCAAAGCAAAGATACAGCGAAAACCTCTTTTTCACCTGCAGAAAGACCCGATTTTTTTATTTCATGGCCTGAACGATCGATAATTCTTATTTCATAGGTTTTATCATCAATTGAAATGTCCTTGATAAGTCCTGCTTTGCTTGATAGAAGCCTATACATTTCAAAGGTTTT
>JADFXO010000515.1:768-2455 GCA_015233485.1 Nitrospirota bacterium | reverse complement strand
TCCTTGCCAAACTGCCGTCTGTTTTTCATTCAAATCCCTCCTTCGTGATCAACCAGTCTATCTTAACCGATTGTCCCATTATTGGGATCCACTATAGACGGGTCCTTCTCCATGAAGTCCGTTTTACCTGCTCTAATACCAGAGATGGGATATTCTGGCCTTCAAATTAACAATGGTGGTTTGGCCATGAGTGCTTTTTTCAAGATGAATGAGCTATCTGATATTGAAGAAATAGAGAAGATACGTAAGGATTTATTGGATTACTGCGAATTAGATACTTTCGGCATGGTGAAAATTGTGGAGGAGTTGAAGTCTTTATGCAGAAATGCAAGATAAGCCTCATAAACATCCATATTGTCGGGAGGTTATGTGCGCCGGATTACAAGCATCTCGTTTCCGCCCTTTTGAAACTCATACGAAACCTTACGGATCTCAAACGCATATCCATACCGTTTAAGCGCAGACAAAACGAACCCTAAATATGGTGATTTTCTCCCATCAAAATTAATCAACGGGAAAACCCTGACTTCGTTAGATACCCTTAGCATCTGCATGAGCGCCATCAGGTGAAATTCCTCGGATAGACAACTACTATAGAGAAACAAAAAATGAGAGCATAAGGCGATGTCAAAACTGTTGTTATCAAACTGAAGCAAAGGCAGGCCACCGGCGATGTATCTGTCCTCAGCCTTCCCTGAGTCGTAATCAGACAGAAATTTCTCCATTGCGGACATCCTTAGACTGCCGAGTTCTTCGACGGAACCAATAGTATCCCACAGATAGTCGGATTGGTTCCTGTACATTTGAGCCAGTACGGATTCGTAGGTTTCGTTGATAAGACATTGAATCTGAGAACCTCTTAAGGCATAAAGAGGGTCTATCGATGTAACAGTGCCGCCTCGCCGGGTTAAGTCTGCATTAAAGGCGGCAGGTCCGTCGCCACAGCCAAGAATCCTTCTACTCAAGTCGCTACCGGAAAGTCCGAGCATAGCAATATATTCTTCATAGGAACGACCCCACGGAATGATTTTTTTAAATGTAAGTCCCATGTATTATCCCCCCACTCAGAAAATAAGCGGCTACAATAACAAGTATTTAAACGCGTTATAGGAAAATACTGCCTCCTCTAACAGAATAAAGGATATTATTTGATTTTATACCAAAAAATGATACAGATTTTCAATATGGTGCAAAGAAGATATATGAAGGCCATGTGCCAGGTGGATGAATTGGTGTAAAGAAAACGTTGATGGAAATGTTTCACGGATTTATATTAACCCTGATTAGCGTCATTGTTTGATTCACCTTTCTATTCTATACTGAAACATAGTAAATAGCATAAAATGGATTTTAATGAGAATCTACATTTTTTACGATAAGTGGTTGGTGGTATCCGACAACGAATATCATCTTAGCTCTAAAACGCATAGGAAAAGGAGGTTTTACATGAAAGAACTCGATGTTATAAAGATTATTCCAAAAGAGAGACATCCCCTCATATTCAAGACTTTTGATGAAATGAGTGATGGTGATCTCTTTATTCTTGTTAATGACCATGACCCTAAGCCGCTATATTATCAGTTTCTGCATGAAAGAGAAAATCGCTTTTTATGGGAATATCTTGAACAGGGTCCGGAGATATGGAAGGTAAAGATAACAAAAAAATAGAGCATACCCGTCTTTGCTG
>JADFXO010000515.1:0-629 GCA_015233485.1 Nitrospirota bacterium | reverse complement strand
GGTTAGGTGAGTTATTTTTTAAAAATGGTCGGTGAATTTATAAGAACACTCCATACCACGCTGTTGACATCTTTTTATAACCTATGTCTCAAAGGAACGTAACGACGTAACATTTTCGCTAAAATTCATTAAAATCGGCGTCCTGCCCTGCTTTACGTGTTACGTCGGTAGGTTTAATAAGGTGTAACAAAGAGTGTAACAGTGGGGCCAATGTGTGCATAGTGACTCCGACTGGCAGCCCCGAGACTGATAAATGGTTACATTTTGATTTTGAAAACTCCACCGCGCTACCGGCTCGCTATCTTTATTACCTATATGCTAAAAAGGCGTAACAAATGTAGCAGATGTAGCTTCGTCTCTAAAATGGCTTTTTCCATGCTTGGCTTTACGTGGAATATGATTCTAAGAACCGACCACCACCAAATCTTTCATTGCAACCATGTTCTAAGACGCCGGGTGTGATATTCTGTTCAATCTTTTTAGACAGCCAGGAACAAATAGCCCTGCTAAGAGCATCACCACTCGTTGATTTAACCTTTATTTTACTTGCATAAATAATCATATCTTCATCTCCTATAGCGTACAACTGTATTATTAGGCCACTCTCCCGTGCCCTCTGTCCATTGCAG
>JADFXO010000514.1 GCA_015233485.1 Nitrospirota bacterium | reverse complement strand
TCGTCTATGTTTTTAACTATATTTCGAAAAATAGTCATCAATTTCATCTCGCAATTCAATCCCTATTCTTTCAAAGATGTCAAGCAATTCATGGTATGTACCATCCCCCCCAAGGAAATCCCAAAATTCATTGGCAACCTTTAATTCGTTATCCATGTCTAACATTCCGCGCATCGTCCAGCGGTTGTAGGGCTGAGGCTCATAAGGATTATAAGGGATTGCAATAAGAGTTTGAACATTTGCGGTTGGTTTTGTTGCAAGCGTTGCGGCTACCCATTCTAACAGTGTTCTCTTGAATCCTTTAAATTCACCGGCATTTGGTTTTGCTGTCTTGAGATCAATAAAGTAGATCGTCCCGTCATGAGCGACAAGCTTAATGTCGGCTTTTGTCAGCTTGACTGTTTTCATTTCTCCTTGAGTACAAACCGATCTTATTGCCTCGATTTCCTCAGGTTTGTTTGGATATATATCAGATGTTTTAACTGTTGCTAATCTGTCAATGATATTTTGAATAACTCTATGTGCATCGGTTGAAATTTGTTTTCCTACAGTTTGTTGTGATTCAGCGGTTACGAAATTTGACGAAGATAATGCTAATGCAACTGGTTCAAAAATACTTGTGCCAAAATTTGTGTTTAAGGAATGAATGAAAGAATATAAAGCCAGCCTGTCTTTACCAAGTAATCTTGTATGAAATGGCATATGTGCAGGTTCGGGGTTGTATTTTTGGAATTTACGCCGCAAAGCATTACGTAAAACGTGCTCAACATTAATAATATGCTCTTGCGATAACATCACTGGTGTCTCTTTAAATGAAAAATGGTTTCAGAATAGGCACCTTTGTCTTTCTCTGTTCGGTTTAATACAGGCCTTTTATATTGATTAACTATTTGCATTCCAGATTCTTTGGCAATAGCAGGATATATGTTGTATTTATCATTTGCGACTAGAAAAATATCGGGATCTTCTACGAGAAATTTCTGACAATTATTCAGAACGTTTGTGATACCAAGAATATAACTCTCTTTTGCTTCCCTGCTTTGTCCTTTATAAAGAGGGCCGATTTCCAAATCATCTTTTCTTTCAAATCCAAACAAATCATAAGCGTAAGCATGTTGTTCATGGTAATTGATTAGCCCGATGTATGGCGGGCTGGAGAAAATCCCTTTGATTTTTTGTTTGACCGCTAAATCAGCGAAATCAGAGTTTTTTTTCCTAAGCTCTCCAAAAATATCTATCGTTCTGCTGTCTCCGGTTAAACAGAGCTGAAAGGTTTGTGTTCTCAAACAGTTAAACTGTGATAGGCGTTTAACTGTATCTTTCGTATATGTTTCCCACCATTTCAGGATTGAAAAGATGGGCTTGCACATCTTCCCGTGTTTCGCACAATAATATGTTGACGTTATAGGTTCATATAACGTGGCAAGGTCTGCGTGCGTCGTTGCCCTGCAGGAACGAATAGTTCTGCTCAATATAACGCTTATGATATTTTTTGTATCTTCACTTCTAATTTTCCCAATTTCGTCCAACACGAAATTGATTTCGTCCCTTATATGCTGTGAGTACCACTTATCAAGGAATGTATCAGCATTGTCTTGCCTTAACTTTATATTGTAAACTTCAACAAGTTTATTGAAAGTTGGCACAAACTCTTTTTCTCTTTCAGAACCATACCTGTCCTCATTGATTTCTCCACGCTTTAGCCGGTATTTGTAGTCTGGAACCGGAAAATATTTATTGTTAAATTTACTTAGTGATTGCAAGAGTTTCTCTTCAAACTCAATCGTGTGTGAGTTGGAAAGAAATCCTTTGAGCGCTTTTGTAATTCTGCTGATTTCTGTTTGAACGGCAAACATATCGTATTTGATTACTTTGACGTTACCGATTAAGGCATTGAAAGCAGAAACATCAACTCCTATAGCGTGCATTCCCAATTCGCAAGACTGCACCATAGTTGTTCCACTTCCCGAAAAAGGGTCTAAAATTATGTCGCCCTGTTTGAAACACACATCTTTTTTGAAGTGGTCTGTGTGGCTGTCGAGAAAATATTCTACGAGTTGAGGTATAAATTTACCCTTATAAGGATGCAGACGGTGGACATGCTTTGTAGTTTCGGCTTCCTTATATTGATCAAATGATAACGCCCAGTTTAAGTCTTCGCCAAGTTGATTTTTCCATGAAAGCTCTCTATCACCGTTGTATGATTTGTAGTAGCTTTTTAACTCCTGTTTGGAAACTTGAGTTGAGCCGTTGCCTCCAAGTTTCTTTATTAGTCCATATTGGATTAGGTAAGAAATGTTTGAGGTCGTTACGGTTTTACCAAGATGTTGCGTCGCCCACTCACTGGCCTCTTTTATGGTCACCAATTCATCACTATCCTCTGTGGATGTTTTTATTCCATTTGTCACTTTTTACCCTCAAACTCCCGCGAGGGGGGTAACCCCCCTCGACCCGTATTCCGCTTCGCTATAACCGTTGGTT
>JADFXO010000513.1 GCA_015233485.1 Nitrospirota bacterium | reverse complement strand
AAATACGGGCAGTTCTTGAACAACGACGAACCCTTTTACTGTTATTGAAAAACAAGAAGCCGATGGCACCATAGGATTATATATTGGGTCGAAAAAAGTAGGCAGTATGCCAGCACGTAGTAACGATAACTCGCGGACATCGGACGATACATCATCAAACGAAAACGATAATGCATCATCAAATGAATATGATAATTATGACCCCTCTACTGACCCAAATAGCCCGTCATACGATGAGGCCGACGATATTTGCTTGTCCCCGCCCTGGAGGAAGTCCTCGTGAGTGCCGGTATTTTTTCCGTATATTGAGAAAATTGTCCCAACGCCGGCGTTTACATCGATATTGCCTGAGCCGTCAATCGGGTCAATGGCCACAATGTATTTTCCTTCGCGTCCTTTTTCGGCATAGATTACGTCGCCGAGCTGCTTGGATGCTATGGCGTAAAATTGCCCGCTGTCGGACAATATCCTGATAAGGACGTTGTTGGCAAATTCGTCCAGTTTTTGAACTTCCTCGCCCTGGACACTCACCGCCTTGCCGAATATCTCCGCAAGCCCTGCCATTCTCACGTGTGAGGATATTATCTTTGTAGCGGTCTCTATGGCCATCAGGGCTATGGACAAAGAGCCTGTAGCGCTTGGATATTTTCTCTCTTCCTCCAGAATATACCTGTTCAGGTCAGTTCCTATGTTTGGCATTATAATTACCTCCTCGTGATGAAGCCAATCTATTTTAACATAATTGTGTGATAGCTGCGTTGCCGCTCATATACTTTTTTTTCAATAACATGATAGTATCATAGTATGCTGTATGGCGAGAAAAATGTGTCTGAGGCGGTTGTCGAGCTATGGGACAATCCCCATTCTGACAGGGACTATGAAATAAAAATTGATTTACCGGAGTTCACGTGCCTGTGCCCGCGCTCCGGCTACCCGGACTTTGCCGTTATCAGAATAACCTACGTGCCGGACAGGCTCATAGTCGAGTTGAAATCATTAAAACTCTATTTAAACTCGTTTAGAAACAAATACATATCCCATGAAGACGCGGCAAACGTGATATATAACGAGCTGAACGAAAAGCTGTCGCCCCGTTATTTAGAGGTTATTGGGGATTTTAATCCCAGAGGCAACGTAAAGACCGTCGTCAGGGTAACGTCTGACCGTTGTCAGGGTAATGTTTGACCGTCGTCAGGGTTGGCCTTTTATGAATAAGATTCCATCTGATAACATACTGCAGAGCATTCGTTCCGGCCTCGTGGTGCTTGACCATCATGGCGTCGTTATTTACGCAAATAATCCCGCTATGAAAATCCTTGGGCTTGATGATGAGCTGCTCATCGGCAAGAGCTGGGGGGAGTTGTTTTTTCACATGGGGGAAGACTCCGATTTCAGTCAGGTTATTGTCGATGTCATTGCCAAAGAGAGATTAAATGCTCATCAGGAAGTCAGCTATTTTTCCCCTGCCCACCAACATCGCCAGCTTTCTGTCACTACCTCTTTTCTGCGTGAAAAGAAGACCGTTACCGGCATTATCGTCCAGCTTGACGACATCACGGAACTTTCAGAGTTAAGGTGCCGTGAAAGGCTTGTAAACGAAGAGAGGCAGCGCCTTTCCCTTGAGATGGTTGACAGCATGAAGAAGCTCTCCCTCTCCGTTGCCCACGTCATCCTCAATCCCGTTGCCAGCATTGGCGGCTTTGTTCATCTGATGATGAGAAGAATCGACAAAGAAAATCCAATCAGACAATATCTTGAGACCATCGCCGAGTGTGCAGGGAGGCTTGAGAACGTCTCGAAATCCTTTACAGAGTATACAGACATCCAGGCCGTGAACTACGAAACCATCCACCTCGCTGCTCTCATTGAAGGCCTCCGGCCTAAGATTGAATCAATTGCCAATAGACTCGAAAAGAAGATTAGATATAATGTAGACGTCGAAGACCACATAACGGCTCATATCGACCCCGCTCTTTTTACTATGGCATTGGATGAAATCCTTATGAATTCCATAGAAAGTATTGAAGACGGACCCGGTGAAATCGACATAATCGTATATAAAGCCGCTTGCGGCATTATTGTCGAAATTAAAGACACTGGTTTTGGAATTGACAACAGACACATCCCCTACGTGTTTGACCCGTTTTTCACCACAAAGACCAGCAACAACGGCATGGGTCTGTTTAAGGTCAAAAAAATCATCACAGAACACCTCGGCTCTATCACAATAGAACGCAGGGAGGTGGTTGGAACAAAGGTAATAATCCGCTTACAAAATTGACAACGACGCATCCTTTGGCCCCAGTACCGAAGCCGCCAACGGGGGGATAATCCCCCGTCTTGGCGGCGGCAGCCCAAATTCAGGGGATAAAACATGTGCGAGAATACGGGTTGAAGGGGGATAATCCCCCATAAGCGCTCAAATAAGGACTGTTAAATAAAGCGGGATAACACTTCACTTTGTAATTTCCTTTCCCTGTTATTTTCC
>JADFXO010000512.1 GCA_015233485.1 Nitrospirota bacterium | reverse complement strand
CGAGTTTGCAGAAAATCATCGATGTTTTGAAGGAGCACAAGGATACACTTGCCGATAAATTCGGCATTCTTGATATAGCGGTGTTTGGTTCAAATGAAGGGGAAAGTCGATATAGTGATGAAAGAAGGCATTAGAAAAGAATTAAAGCCTTTAATCTTGAAGGAAGCAGTACATGTCTGATAATATGTCAATATTGAAGATTTGACCCCTTCGATAGCCCAGACAATCTTTTATCCCATAGCCCCTCTTTTATAAAATAGCTCTATAAAATAGCTCTTGACAACTGGATATTCCTATGGTTTATACTATATAAACGTACTGTATAATTGCATATCTTCAGATAAATGTGCCATTGACGTAAATATGTCAAGCAGGATGGCTTTTTAAATGTTAAAAGTCCCTATTTATATCAATCGGGAATATTATAATTGACAAAAAAATATCGTGAAATAAGAGATCCGATTCATAGCTTTATACAAAGAAGTGAGTTGGAAGAGAAAATTATTGATTTACCTGTTTTTCAGCGGCTGCGAGGAATTAAGCAGTTGGCAATGGCTAATTTAGCTTATCCTGGAGCGCTTCATACACGATTCGAGCATTCTTTGGGAGTAATGCATATTGCCGGAAGGTTGGCTGAAAGACTGGTTTCAGATCATGAGATTAGAAAATTGATACGACTTGCAGCACTTTTGCATGACATTGGCCATGGGCCTTTTTCTCACGTTTCTGAAAATATATTGGAGAAGTATTATGATGCCTCAAAAGTTATCCCGAAATCTAAAGATAAAATTCATGAACTTATTACAGCAAATATTATACAGAACAATAGTGAATTAGCTTCCCTTTTGAGTAAACATGATTGCGATCGTATCGTAGGTTATTTGCAAGGTCAACGCGGAGAATCTATAGTTAAAGATATTATTTCAGGGCCACTTGATGGAGACAAGCAGGATTATCTTTTAAGAGATAGCTATTATTGCGGTGTAAAATATGGAATCTTCGATATTGATCGTCTTATCGGAATACTGCGAGCACATCAGTATGAACATGACCGTTCTCTTGCAGTTTCAAGAGACGGCTTATACGTAATTGAGCAATTTGTCTTGGCAAAGTACCACATGACAACTCAAGTATATAGACATAAGGTTCGTTTAATTAGCGACATGATGATTACAAGAGCCCTGGAGCTGGGTATTGAAGTTGACGGGCTTGATTTTCTGAAAAAACTATACTGCTATGATGGAACACAAGCATTTATAGATAATTATTTACAATGGGATGACGCAAGACTTTCCAGCGAGATATTGTATTCGAACAGGGAAGGATATGCATTGGATTTCTTTCGACGATTACAGCGGAGAAACCTCTTTAAAGTAGTTTTTTCAAAATCATTACGTGAATTTACTGCTCATGAGAGAGACGTATTATCGACATTATCGAAGCTGCCGAATTTAAGAAAGAAAATAGAAAGCGAAATAACTACTTATTTAAAAAACGATAAGCAAGAGATAATCGATCATAATTACGTTATTGTAAATGTATTTTCAATTAAATCGGTCAGGGTTCAATCGAGAAATGATGAAGGCTCTATTCTTATTCTCACTGATGACCAACCTCGAATGTTTGAAAACGAGTCCACTCTGTTCAGATCGATAAATGAAAGTGAGAATGATGCTTTTATAGAAGTTTATGCTCCTATTGCTTTTGTTGATGAAGTTAAGAAGATGCAGCATAGAGATAAATGTAAAAAGGAAATTCATGAGATAATACTGGATATATTAAAAAACAATGTTAATTATGAACAAATGGGAGATTGACTATGATAACGATAGACAAGATAATATTATTATTGATCAGAAATGCCGGAGGAATGATTAGCGGTAAAACACTTATTCAAAAACGTATATATTTTCTCGGTAAATTATTAAATAGGGATGATGGGTATGGTGCACATTATTATGGACCATATTCAAGTGAGGTAGAGGAGGGATTATCCCTTAATAAAGCATTAGGTTTTGTTGAGCAACGTACACACAATTTTGGAGCACGTAACCAGGATTTTGAAATCAGAAGGTATGATTATTCATTAACGCCCGATGGAGATGAAATAGTTCAAATAACGGAAAAAAAAGAACCCAAAGAGTGTGAGAAGATAATAGATGCTCTGAAGAAAATGAAGGATGCCGGAGATAATGGAGATTACATGAGCCTTTCGATTGCCGCTAAAACTTATTACATATTAAGTAAACAAAACCGGCCAATGACATCCGGCGATATCCACAAAGAAGCTAAAAAGCTTGGATGGGAGATTAATTCTGAATCTATCAGTAGAGCGTCATCCTTCCTGAAGAAATTACAATTGATAGATAATAACTCAACTTTCGCAGTAAGAAAACGAGGATAGAGCATGGAAGCATAAGGGATTACAAAGAAAATATACCTCTTTTTATTGTATAATAGTATTACTTCCAAATAATTCTTTTAAAACAAAAAGA
>JADFXO010000511.1 GCA_015233485.1 Nitrospirota bacterium | reverse complement strand
TTAAATAATAATTTTGGCGTCCTCTAACATTGGGGCTTTTCACATGCTATAGAGCTTACCCTATTTCTGCCAGAGGCCTTTGATTTATAAAGCGCTAAATCCGCGGTTTCTATCAAATGTGATGCGTCCACCCAAACGGGAGGCGTTATTGTGGAAACCCCTATGCTTATGGAAATATGACTTGCCGCCTCGGAAAACTCATGCGGTATTTGAAGGGCGGCCACGGCATTGACAAGCCGCTTTGCAACCGCAACACTGCCCTCTGCGTCAGTATCAGGAAGTACGCAGGCAAATTCCTCACCGCCATATCTTGCAACAAAGTCCATCGCCCTCGGCACTGCCCCTTTCAACGCGCGCGCGACTTTCCTCAGGCAGTCATCTCCTTCGCCGTGGCCGTAGTTGTCGTTATACCGCTTGAAAAAATCTACATCAATTAACATGAGAGATAGGGGGTTTTTTCTCCTTTGTATGGCGTTCCATTGAAATTCTAAAAACTCGTCAAATCTCCTGCGATTTGGGATTCCAGTAAGGCCGTCCTCCATCGCCAGCGCCTCACACAAGTCTCTTTTTAATTTTAACTCAATATGCGTACGAACCCTTGCCAAAACAATAGGCGCTATGAAAGGTTTTGTAATATAGTCAACCGCTCCCATCTCAAATCCCCTGACCTCATCCTCCACCATGCTTAACGCGGTGATGAACATAATGGGAATATTCTTAGTAAGTATATTGTTTTTTATCCTTCGGCAAAGCTCAGAGCCATCCATCTCCGGCATTAATATATCCAGAAGGATTAAATCGGCCTGCTCTTCTTTTGACCCCAAACGCTTCAGTGCCTGCTCTGCATTTTTTGCTATAATAGTACGGAATTCCCCATTTAACAGATTAACAAGTACATCTATATTGGTTTTCTCATCATCCACAATAAGAATCGTTGGCCGCCTTAGCTCCATCGCCTGTTCCATAAGTGCCTCCTCCTATTCCCGCAATTGAATTTTTAGCGTCCGGGCAAACATTGCAAGTGTCACCAACGCCTTATCATAATCGTAGTCTTCCATTTGTTGTTTTATTATAGCAAGAGCCTCGATTTTGGGATAGCCAGCCAGCATCGCTTTTAAGGCGTCCAGCTCAATGGCGGCCTCTGAATCACCGCTTTCAAGGAGCGCCGCCAAATTCTGTAGCATGGCAATCAGTGCCTCGTCAACCCGTATATCCGGCGCTGCACAGTCGATACTGCTCTCTTTGCCGACATTTTTAACCACGCCAAGCCTTGACAGGTCTTCTATCACCTCTTCAAGTTTGAACCGGAACGTCTCTGTCAGCGGCTCTAAATCGGGCGTCCCGCCATCTTTAAATGTCTCCTTAAGCGCCCGTTCGAGGCGCTGCGAGGCCTGATGTAGGTCTCCTGCCCCGATAGTGCCCGCAACGCCGGACATAGTATGAACCATTCTATATACATCCGGGCTGCCCTTTGACAATCCATCTCTCAGCACAACCATAAAATCCCTGTATTTGTCCCTGAACTCGTTGAGCATTTTAACATAAAGGGCAGTATTGCCTCCAATCCTCCTTAACCCTCTCTTTGTGTCAACTTTCTGAAAGCCGTAGGGCAGGATTGCTTTCGGAGTGGCCGCAGGGCATAGTGGCGCTTGTCTCACTTCTGATGAAAACGCACAGGGCTGTATCCAGCGTACCAGTGTGCTGTAGAGTGCGGCAGGTTCAAAGGGTTTCCCTATATGGTCGTTCATTCCGGCGGCGATACATTTCTCGCTGTCTCCTGAGAGGACGTTTGCCGTCATGGCTATAATGGGAATATCTCTGAATTCCTTCTTCGCGCGTATGGCTCTGGTTGCCTCGTAGCCATCCATGACCGGCATCTGAATGTCCATCAGCACGGCGTGATAGGTGTTTGCAGAGACTGCGGCCACCGCCTCTGCCCCGTTTACCGCCGTTTCCACACTAAAACCCTTTGCCTCCAACAGTTCAGTCGCTACCTGGCGGTTTATATCGTTGTCCTCTACCAGAAGGACACGCGCCCCTCTGAGTTTATCCAGCCCTTCGATTTCCTTCTCGGCCAGGGCAGATGTATAACCCGACCTCGTGGCGTCATCACCAAAAACGGACAGTATTGTATCATACATAACAGACAGGCTTACGGGCTTGATAAGAAACGAATCCATTGGCACGCCTTTGGCGGCGTTAAGAACCTCCTCCCTGCCATACGCGGTAACCATTATAATCTTTGGAATTTTGCTTTGCGGGAGGAGTTTATTTATCTCCATGATTGTTTCAATGCCGTCCATCTGGGGCATCTTCCAGTCAACAAATACCAAATCGTATGGATTGTCCTCTTGTTGTTTCAATTCGGCCAGCGCCTCTTTGCCTGAAGCAACCGGCGTTACCCTGAAAGAGAATGACGAGAGCGTATCCTTTAAAATATCACGTGAGGCGGGATTGTCATCGGCAAGCAGAACGCGCAGCCCCACGTACTCATCTTTGAGCAGG
>JADFXO010000510.1:2097-2525 GCA_015233485.1 Nitrospirota bacterium | reverse complement strand
TGAGAAAATTCTACACAGAGACAATCTTAATAGTGCCTATAAACGTGTGAAGAAAAATGGCGGCAGTCATGGAATTGATGGTATGGGAGTGGAAGAACTTCTGCCCTATCTTAAAGAACATGGCGAAGTCATCAGGCAGGCAATACTGGAAGGGAAGTACAGACCGCAACCGGTGAGAAGGGTAGAGATACCCAAGCCTGGGGGCGGGGTAAGGCTATTGGGGATACCGACAGCGGTTGATCGAATGGTTCAACAGGCAGTAGCGCAGATACTAAGCCCTATATACGAGAAGGAATTTTCCGAACACAGCTATGGATTTCGACCCGGACGCAGCGCGCATCAGGCAATAGGACAGGCGCGCAGGTATATAAACGAGGGATATGGAGTTGTGGTTGACATAGATTTGGAGAAATTCTTTGACCGTGTAA
>JADFXO010000510.1:0-2041 GCA_015233485.1 Nitrospirota bacterium | reverse complement strand
ACTGATAAGGGCATACCTTGAATCGGGGGTTATGGAAAGAGGGCTGGTATCGCCCACGGATGAAGGCACACCACAAGGCGGACCGCTGAGTCCGTTGTTGTCCAACGTGATGCTTCATGAACTTGACAAGGAATTGCAAATGCGCGGGCACCGGTTCTGCCGTTATGCCGATGACTGTAATATATATGTCAGGAGTATGCGTGCTGGGATTCGTGTAATGGCAAGTGTAAGCAAGTTTCTTGAGAAAAGGCTGAAGCTGAGGGTCAACATGGACAAGAGCGCAGTGGATTATCCTCAAAGGCGGAAATTTCTGGGAATGTCCTTTTACCGGAACAAGGAGGGAATAAGGGTGAGAGTACACCCAATATCTTTGAACCGATTTAAGGACAAGGTTCGGGTGGCAACATCGAGGAGCAAATCAATGAGCATGGAGATGCGAATAGAGAGACTCAATCAGGTCATAAGGGGTTGGGTTGGGTATTTCGCATTAGCGGACATGCGAGAACATTGTCGAAAGTTCGACGAATGGATTAGGAGACGGCTTCGCATGTGCTATTGGAAACAGTGGAAGAAAATTAGGACGAAACATGATAATCTCGTGAGTCACGGCCTTAGCAGCCCCAAAGCATGGAAGTACGCCAATACCCGAAAAAGTTACTGGCGTACATCCGGCAGCCCCATCTGACTATCAACCATTTTCGCCAAATAGGCTACATTGGACTTCTTGATGTTTACGGGGCTTTATAACTCACGAACTGCCGTATGCACAACGGCACGTACGGTGGTGTGAGAGGTCGGCAGGTGAAATAATCACCTGCCTCCTACTCGATTATAATTGTTTCGGAGGTAATTATTATGACTTATAGTGAAGGCTATTCATTGTATGAAGCTGAGAAGTTGATTTACGCATTCCATGAACTTTTAGAGAATAATTGTATTAATATAAATTTCCATTCGGATTTGTATTGGGTTGGCAATAAAATAATAGAATTTTATAAGATGCATAAAAATCCCAAGCTACGAGATACAAATATAGATGTAAGAGAAGAAATGCAGGAGGCACTTGGATTTGAGGATTTTATTTCAAAAATATATTCAGTAAGAGATCATCCTAAATTCAAAAACCTTATTCCTCATATCAGACTTATGAACACAGCATCATTCTCTCAAATAAAGACAACAACTGTTTTAGACCAAAATAGTGACAAATTATTTGAATTATATATTACATCGCTCTGTATGATGCAGTTTGAGGATGTACATTTTGCGCCGCCTAATGATAATAAAGGCAAAAATCCAGACATTATGTTCAGATATAAGAATAAGAGATGGGCGATAGCGTGTAAAGTAATGCATACAGATGGAATAAAAGTTAAATCTCTTGGAGTATTATTCCCCGTCGCTTGAGGCGTAATTGATGATTCCTCATAGTAGATACCCCGCTGCTTGCGGCGGGGAGTTTCATTGAATGGAGGTGACGGAAAAACTGATGGTAAATCCCAGATTAGAGGCAAAGACGTTGTTCAACTATATCCAATGGAGAAATCCCTGCAAAAATCAGGATAACCAGTTAAGAACGCTACAGAGACATATAAAGATATGGAGGGTGTTGGAATGGCCAGCGAAAGAAGTCTATTTTAGCCAGATACATATACCTGGTCAGTTAAGTCAGTCAGATTTTACAAGTATGAATGATTTGATGGTAATGATAAAGGGAGAGCATTTTAAACATCTCTATTATCATTTTGTATTAACGTACAGCAACTTGGAAACGGGGAGCCTATGTTTTTCAGAGAGTTTTGAGGTAACCGTTCACCCGTAAAAAATGAGACACCGAAAAAAGTAGTTGACAAAAACCTATAGAGATTGTAAAACTATACAAATAATAGGGATGAAGCGAATAACTAGTAATAAAGAGATTAAAGAGGAGCTATCAGAGCTTAAGGAAAAGAATGCGCAATTAGAAGAAGAAAATGAGAAGTTAAGGGAGCAGATAAAAGAGCTTGAAAGGCAATTAGGAATGAATTCTACAAATTCGTCT
>JADFXO010000050.1 GCA_015233485.1 Nitrospirota bacterium | reverse complement strand
TTGTTACTGAGTGACGACGAGGACACGCGTGATCTTGCCGATTCATTATTCACGTAACATGGAGCTATTATGGCTAACGTATTAACGGACATTGTAAATAGGGTACGCAAGGCTTGGGGTTTTAAAATAGATCAGGCTCCGCAGATTCCCGGAGTAAGGGAGTCGTTTGGTATTTTTGATATGTTTGGAATTGGCTCGATAGGGCAGAATTTAAAAATTGACAATGACTTAATGGTGAGATTTGCCGATTATGAGGACATGGATGATTACCCGATTATTTCCGCAGCGTACAATGTTCTTTCGGATGACTGCACGGTTCAGGACTATATCGAGGGCAAGATTGTAAATATCGAAGCTAAGAGCCGATTGTCAAAAAACATACTCAATAAAATGCTTCACGGTAGAGTAAAAATTGATAACCACCTCTGGGAAATAACGCGAACAATGTTGAAGTACGGAAACGACTATGAGTTTATTGACGTTGGTGAAGGTGGAATAAAAGGACTTGTTTATTTGCCACCGCCAATAATGCGTAGAGTTGAAAAAGGAGGGGATGTCGCTTTTTATGCCGATCTTTCAGGTACTGCCACAGCAGAGAACGCTGACATGATTTTTGATCGTTTAAAACAGGTGCGTGATGGGGCCGAAGCGATGGGAAAAAAAGAGTTGGCATGGTTCCCGCATAAGCAATTTATTTGGGAGGGCTGGCAGGTAATTCACTGGAGAAACAGAATAAAAAACAGAGGTTCTCTTTACGGGTATGCTTATGGAGAAAATGCGCGCTGGATATGGAAACGCCTGATTCTGATTGAGGACTCCGCGCTTGTGTTCCGTTTGACCAGAGCGCCAAGCAGATTCGTTTACTACATTGACGTTGGGAGTCAGTCGCCATCCGAATCTCTTGCTTACGTCGAAAAGGTTAAGCAGAGGTTGAAGCGTTCCCGTTTTGTGAATACCAGAACAGGTAAAATTGATTTACGTTTTAACCCGATGACAGAGCAGGACGACATCTATTTGCCTGTTCGTGAGGGCAAGATCACGCGTGTCCTCGTCGTCACTCAGTAAAAAATCAAGTGCGTCAATTTTTTTGTCAGGTCTATTCATCGCTTTAACAGCATCACCAATCTGACCCTTTACCAAGTCTTCGTCAAGTCTTCTTCCAAATATACTAATCGGCATCTCGGCATACGACTTATTAGTTAGCGTATAAACAACAGCAGCAAGAGAGTCGGCTACATCTTTCTCGCCATCAATGGGATGATCGACTTTTCTTTTTGCAAGATTAAACTCAAGACCCTTTAGCTCAACGAGAACTGGCTCATACCTATACATTATAATTCTGTCTTCGTAAAACGCATCCTTGAGCGTCTGATACGGAAGAACACTTGAATCAACGCTTACATGGTCTGCTTTGAATCCCTTACTGTTCAAAATCTGTATCGGGTCTGCCTTGATATAACTATCCATTGAAACAAAACCTATTTTAAAGCCCTTCTCATGCAAATTATAAACAAGACTTCTCAAATCACCAATTATTATTTCGCCTCCGGGTGGCGGAATAATCTTGAGCATAAAATCAATAACTATCAGAGGGGCCATTTCAACGGTTTCATCATTCAAAGCATCTTTCCTTTTTACCGGAACATATCTCTGAATATGGCCCATTACAAAACCAGTGGTATCACCACTCAAACTTGGATCAATGTGAATATGTCTTGCTGCTTCAGGATCAACAATAGGTCTTGAGATTCCGTCTTTTTTAGAAACAAGCTTATCCCACTTCATACGTAAAGGTTCACTAAATGCCCACACATCAGTTTCAACAGGATGAACCATAGCATTATCAATTGCATTTTCTATCTTTTCTCTTTTACGAATAAAAGGATAAACAGATACCGTTGAAAGACCTGCAATATCTCGAATGCTATTATGAACAACAACTCCGGAAGACAAAGCAAAATTACTATATTTGTCAACCGTAATATCATAAACATCTTCTTTACCAAATTTTTCTATCGAAACAATCTTGTGATTACTGTTATCACAAAAACTACAACCAATTACCTTTTTATTTCTTGATTCACTTATTTTTTTTCTAACATCTAAATTCATCACTGGATTATCAGTTAAATTATGAATCTTGACATAATTTCTTATAAAATCAGCATTCTTTTTTTTAGATTCAATCTGTTTTTCTGTTAACTTTTTTGCGCCAAACCCAAACATCTTGCCAACTCTTGAAGCAACGGCTCTATGCTTTTCAGATACATTGTACTTTTTAAACTGATCCGACGATCTTTTCAAATGCTTTATCTGCCATTCTTTTAGTTCTGTATTTTTCCACTGGTTTCTTCTTGTTATTACTGCTTTTTTCCTTGAACTTATACTATGCATTCCCTTTTCTAAAAGCTTCTTTGAAGAATGAAAAGCTATATAATCCCCTATATCCATTATTTTCAAATTTAGTGGAGAATTATTTCTCTTGTTAAAATCAATATGATGTACAACATCTGATTCATTTCTTCTTTCTCCATTCAAATAATACTCTCTCGAAATAATATTGTGCGTATGGCACCATTTCCCACCAACATTTGACTTAAACATCTCGTACCCATACTTGTCATTTTTTCTATAAAGCGACATTAAACTATCGGTTAGAGTCAAAACTCTTGCCTCTTTATACTCACCACTTTTAAGCATAATCATGTGAGTTGGAGTACATTTAATTATCTCTCCATTATCCAATGTTATTTTAACTATATCTTCATTTTTCTTTGTTAGCCTCGCAGAATGTCCCATACCACATCTTAACCTTCGATCCTCAGTAAAAGAATACACCCAAAAACTTTCCCTACCAACCAAATCCCTAATACACACTTCTGTTCCGTCTAATAATGATATTTTTGTATCACCTGTAAAACACCCCTCCAAGTCCTTTTCAAAATCACTCTTAAAATCAATTGGAACATTTACTACTCTTGCCTCTTTTTCATTGGCCTCGACAATATCCTCTTCACTTTGAACAATCCTTGAACTTAAATTCTCATTTCCAACAACTACTTTAAAGGTATCAGCACTATAATATCTTTCGGGTTTTGCCTCCCACAGCGCTCTTTCAGAAACAAATACATGCTTCTCGTTTTTGGACTCAAGGATACGTCTTTCTGTAAAATCCGTAACCATTCTTTTTGAGGATACAAGCAACACCATTCCCGGAAGACGACCAAACTGCTCAAACCGAGACTTTATACGTCTTCTGATCGAAGAATACAAAATCTGTGCATTGTCTATAAATTCCCATTTTGTCTGTGCAGCCCTCTGATCTCTCGAAACCATACCCATAAAATTTGTCTCGTCAAGGGTTGCTCCGATAACACTCAAACCAAGGGAACTATGAGGCGAACTACTGCTACAAGTCACCCAAATATTTTTGGGGAAACGAAGCTCCGACTTGGTTCTCTCTGGGTTAAAAAACTTAGAGAACCACGGACTCATTTTTAGGTTTTCGGAAATAGCATCAAACACAACCTTCTCAGCAAGCTTTTCGCTCACACTAAAATTAACCAGAGCTATAGTGCTACCAGACCTTAAGCCGTATGTTCTCTGGGGATTTCTCAAACATGCCATTTCGTATATTTGGCGACAAGTAGCTATCTCTGCGAGTGTCGATTTCCCAACGCCAATTGCGCCACTTATTATTGCTTCGTTATAGTCGCCTGTAAAAATTTCCAAAAGGTCTTCTCGAACTCCCGGCCACAATCCTTCACATGGATTCCCAAAATAATAATCGTCCTCCATCCACTGCTTCATCGAAACAGGTATTTCTTCATACTGCTCTTTTTGCCCTACTTCAAGAGCAAGGCTCTTCCCGTCCTTCTCAAAATCCTTCAAAATCTGAACAACACACTCACGTTCTTTATCAGTCATTCGACTTAAATCAGCACGCAGTATCTCCTCTACCTCTTCTGGTGTTCTTACAGTCTTGTTTCTACCACCATCAGACACTATCATTTGTACTATTCCGCCTTTTTCGATTCGACAACAACTGCCTCTCGAACATCCTCAATACCCCTCATGTCGTCTACGATTTCCCCGGCAATGTCTTTTCTGGAAAGCAAACGATGCATAATACCGATAACCTTTGCTCTGGAAACAGGATCGCGTATTACTTCTTCAATCGCTTTGCTCTTATAAGGCAATTCTGCACGCAAGGTGTGGTCAATTTCCATAGTCCCAAGACTACGTTTCATAAGGCCAAGGTCTTGCTTTATTCCGGACATGATCTTCAGAATACCCATCGCTATAGCTATTTCATTACCAGTCGTTTTAAACAACTTACGAATTTTTCTTTCTGTCGAATAGTCAATTTCTATCCTGTCTTTCTGAAGCAAATACAGATAATTTAATTCTTCAAGCTCGTTTACACCCTTTGCAAGTTTTTCCTTTGCTTCCCTTACCGCTTCAGGTATCGTTTTTTCTATAAGCTCTGACGTTTTAATGGTTTTTCTAAAATCATACAATAAGTCACACAGGCTTGCCTCGGTACTTATTCGAGTAAGCTTGTCAAACTCCTTCGCCTCATATATTATGAATCTTGCGATATCGGCTGGAGAGTGGCCATGCAAAAGACGGCTCATTACCATTTCAAAACAATCAAGGTTTCGGAGTTCCTCGTACCGGTCAGGGCCAACTGACGGCGCTCGACCAGTATCTCCTTCTATTGACTCTTTTGATGCTTCGAGCGCTTCTCGTCTAATGCTTATTACATCACCAAGTGACATTAGTATTCAGCTCCGGTTGGTTCTGGGTCTTCCACAACATTCGGCTTCAAGTCGTCAATGCCAGCATCCTTCCAGTTCTTTAGAAATTTACCAACGGCGGTATCTGCCCGGACACTTTTATCTTTTGCGGTTTTGACAAGCTCCTCAACGCTTGTATAAACAGCGTTCTCCTCACACATAATAAATATACCACTCTTTGATCCAAAACTAAATGAAATAAAATTATACCTTAAGGTGTCGCCATGTTCCGTAAAAATCTTATTTAACACGGTACTCAACCCATCCACTGTTTTAATCTCCTTGATGGATTCCTCAAATTTATCAATTGCCCCCTTTGGCAAACCAGTGCTTTCAAGAGCCTCTCTTACCCCAGCCGTAAGTTTGTTCCACGCTGCATCATCAGTAAACCCCATCAAGTTTTTCAGGGAGTCGGCACCATATTTCTTCTCCATCTCCTCGTACAACTTAATGAATTTTTCCGAATCTATTTTTCCGTGGATGACATTTAAACGGACAGAAACAAATTTTCTTAAATCCTTGTCTTCCCACTTTTTATCAGTCAAAACAGTACAATCAAGCTCAGTATACCCAAGTATTTTACACGCTTGCCACCTGTGATGCCCTCCTACGATCTCGTATTTTTCCTCGCCACCCTCCAACGGTACAACCTCAAGCGGAGTAATAAACCCTACTTCCTGTATTTCTGCCGTAAGACGATTAAACTCCTCGTCACTCATTTTATTCACGTTCCAATCGTTAGGAACAAGCTTGTCAATCGCTATCCTTCTGAATTCTTTACCAGTTGGTACTATTCCTTCACTCATTTTGCCTCCAAAGTTTATGATTTTACAAAAACAGGCTCTGGACTATCACACTTATCAACGTACCCCTTTTCAATAATATACTTATACAAATCCCTCTGTGTCAGATATGTACACATTTGCGTCTGATGACAAACCTGTGCTGGCATTTCAGCTTTCTCCTTGATACGAGCAACTATCTGACTAAAGCTCATTTCCTTCTCTATCAAAATTTCGTCAGTCAGTGTTCTCCACCCTTTATAAAACAACGTTTCACATTTATCGTTAAACTGTTTTATGTATTTCTGCGTCTCACTAATAAGAATTCTAACGCTATTAACGACGAAATACTTGGTTCTAATCATTTCGAGAACTGGCACCATCTTTTTTTTGGCTTCCTCGTAATTCTCGTAAATATATCGCATGAGTATATAAGCCTCATCCTCGGTATCATACACAAATGGATATTCAGTTCCGAACACACCTCGCACCCAATCTCTTTTCGGTAAAATGAGTACTATACCACAGTAAACCTGTTCAATAAAACCAACTGGGCATCCCTCTACATTCGACATACAAAGACCTATATGGCAAGAAGCAATGGTTTTCAAGTATTCTTCCCTCGACAAATTACCACCAGTTCCCTTGACAAAACACTTTTTCTTCAGCTCACCAAACTTTCCCGTCTCGCTCAAAGTGGAATTTACAAGAATCTCGACATTTCTCCCGAAAGCATAAAACTTATCCATTAACCTGATAACATCATCGTACCTTTTGTTAGCATTCATTCTACCACCCCAGAATAACGTAAACTTTTCCTTCTTTGGTGTAGAAGAAATAACAGAATCCAACTCGCCTATTCTCAAACCGAGAGGCATTATAACACTATTAGCAGACATCTGCTTCACCATTGCAGGACTTGCGTATCTCGCGCACGCTCTGATCGCCTCTGCCTTTTCCACTTCAGTTGAAAACAAATTTAAAGAAGTACAATAACCGCTTACCCTCGACATCATATCAATAAAAAATGTTTCATTGTGATTCAGAGAAGAAATAACGGAGCTTACTTTTGGCTCAATAATACCGACAGGAATTTCCACTCCAGACCTATCCATAAATAATCGTCTCATATACATAGCACTATGCGACCTTGACGTAATTATCATGTCGATTGGCCTTGTCCCATACACAGGATGAAATAAATCAACCACCTTACTCGGAAGCGAAACTTGATCGTAGAAAGACATCCCAGACCATATATCATCGAAAAGATACTCAAAATTCGAGTGCCTCATCTCTGCGTCAGTTACATGCTTTTTTGCTTTTTCAGGAAGCAGAAAATAGAAATAAGCATTGGCCCCTATATCGGCAAAGGCATCTATGAGATGTCGATAAACAAGAAAATCGCTCTCACTGTTTATACTTGAACCAGAAGCGCCCATTAACGGAACAATCAAAAATCTCATGTTCTATCCTATTAGGTTGGAAACTTTGGAAACATCGCTATTTTTTCTCAATTCCAGCATTTTAAAAAACCAGCTTTCGTCAACATCCCACTTTTTCAATCCTGTAGGATTAAAATGTGCATCATACTTCGGGTCTGACCCTAAATCATCAGACCACACACTTACGACTACCCAGTCTGGCTCTATGCTTTTAATCCAATTGTACGTCTCCTCAACTGTTTCGTTCGTGCATCCGGGGCCACCAAGCATAGCGTATACAATGATACCTATACCATGCTTTTTGAGCAACACAACAGCCGTGTTACATTTTTCTCTATCTGTTTTCTTTCCCATTCCTTCAAGCGCAACCTGTGAGACTGACTCAACTCCTATCTTAACAGCAACACATCCCATTTTTTTAAGCGTTACACATACCTCGTCAGTGAGAGTATCAACTCTGCTCTCACACACAAATTCAAAATTCATTTTTCTTTCTTCTTTTCTCCTGCATATTTCCATAAGTCTATTTTTATCAATAGTAAATATTGTGTCTCCTATAAAAATCTTTTTCTTATTCCTTGATTCAACATCATCAAGAAACAAGTCCACATTAGCAAATTTCATATCGGGCATCAGCTTTCTCGCAAGACAAAACTCGCATCTGAATTTACACCCAACAGAAGAAATCACGACATCGCTCGTCTGGTTACTTGGAACCAAATCATCGAAATTAGGAATTACATTCGGCTCAAATCGGCCAAGATCAATTACTCCTTTGTTGTCTCCACAAACTACGTCCACTATTTTTTCCGAAGGGCCGTTTATTAAAATTCCATCATACCCTTTGTAGCTTTTCCACTTTTCCCACATTGTCACATACTGCCCGAAACCAAGAACTCTTTTAATCCCGGCTTTTTTTAAAACACTTGCCAAATTTGCTCCGGAATATGGGTTCCCAAGACATACGTATGACAAAATGATGTCTCCACTACCAACAATAACAGTATCTGGCTTTAGGTCTACTATCTGTTCAGCAAGCTCATAGTACAAAGAGGAATTCCCATCAACAGCATCTTTGAACATTTGGAAATTTTCGTACAACCTCTCCCATTTCCAGTATGTTTTGGTTCGTGTAGCATCGGCATTCAAAACCGTGTGATCTATTCCAGCTTTTTTCAAATATCGACTCATGTAACAAAGTGACAATGGCGCTCTATCATTGTGACTTCCGCAAAGTCGAAACATCGGGGCATTTACAAGAACCACCATACTAACCTCTGTACAATCACTTGCAATCAATTCTCGAATAAAGATCGTCTACAAGCATATCAACTCCTGTTTTGAGATCAACGCTTGGCTCCCACCCAACAACTCTTTTTATTTTTTCTATATTCCCAGACAAAAAATTCAGATCACCCTTCCAACTTACTCCTGTATATTTTGCCTCCAATGGAGCCTTGAAATACCTTGAAACCGAAGCCGAAAGAATATCGACAAGCTCACTGATCTTTGTGTTTTTTGAACCAGCTATGTTAAACACCTCTCCCTCGGCAGATGGGCAAAGAACAATCTCCTCAAATGCCTTTATGGTATCAGAAACAAAGCAATAGCATCTCACTATATCAGGGTTTCCAAGAACCTCGATCATCCCACCTTTTGCCTCAACTATTTTTTTAAATAAATCCACCATAACATAGTGCCTCTGGTGAGGGCCATAGCTATTGAAAATTCTTACTATTGACACTGGTAAACCATACGCATTTTTATACGCTTGTGCCATCATCTCGCCACAAGCCTTACTTGCTCCATACGGAGAAATTGGCGCAAGTATCGCATTTTCATCAACTGTCTCTTTTACCCCTCCATAAACAGCCGCTGAAGACGAAAAAAGAACTCGTTTGCACCCAAACTCTAATACGCATTCTAACACGTTTTTTGTCCCTATAACATTCGTGGTAAAATCGTATTCAGGATCACTTACTGAACTCGGAACATCGGCATTTGCAGCCAAATGAAAAACAAAATCTACATCTTTAAAATATTTTTTTATAGATCGAATATCCCTAATGTCTTCCACTCCAAAAACATCACACAAATCGCCATTTAACGCCTTCTTTGCCTGTTCAGGCAATGAATTTTTAAGGTTGTCTATCACGGTAACATGATACCCGCGATTACCTAACCTCTTAACAAGATTAGAACCTATAAACCCAGCCCCTCCAGTAACAAGTGCCCTCATCATTCTCTCCATTTCTCGCTTCCGTGACCCTTTATAACAAAATCACTTGGGTCATATCCGTATCTCTTTAAAATATCAAGCAGTTTTTCCCTGTCGCCCACTCTGTGTATCTCAATAGCAAGAAACGGCTTGAATTTCGGAAGAACAATATCACCACCCATAAGTACTTTTATTTCGTCTCCTTCAACATCAATTTTTACAAAATCTCCGCCATCAACCATTATTTCATTCAGGGTAATCGACTTTATCGGGCCATCTTTGTCAGGCTCAAAATAACATCCCATCATATTTCCCGAATTATACTCTGGCCTGAAATTATCGCCAGACTTATCAGACAATACCCCATGAACCGCAAAAGCGTTGTTAAAATTCTTTTCCAAATTAAACTTCAAAATACCGAACGTATCTGGAAGCGCTTCAACCGAAACAACCTTTTTCACAAATCTCGCCCAAAAAATCGAGTGATTACCAATGTTGGCACCACAGTCAAAAACAACAGTTTTCTTTCCCTTTCGCATATACTTTAGGCTTTCCTTTAGAAAACCACTTTCCCACATTCTGCCGGACACAATTATTTTCCCTATCATATCATCATAAACACGTAATGTAACTGGTTTCACTCCAACAATAGTTTTCACCTCTATAATTTTCGGCAATACGTTTTTCATCATTCACTCTTTTCAAAAACTGGCTCAGGGCCATCACATAAATCAACCCACCCCCTACTTAGTGCAGCTCTTCTTACAAAATTTGGGGAGATAATATCTCCCCTTTTCCCAAAATCACGGTGAGACTTACCCACATCTTTCATCCTCTCGTACATAGTACTTATCGGAATTCTCTTCATATCACAGGCACAAAGAGCCTTGTCCGCAAGGTCTGCAATAGACCCGCTTACGAATTTTTCCCGATGAAACTTCTCAGTCTCCAACTTTATGAAATTCCACATTTTCATGTGGGTAACATCGTTTTCATACCTATCGGCTATCCATACTCTTGTTCTTTCAACTACATTTCTGACTTCATCTGATTTTCTGTTCTCAATCAAATACTTTGTCACAGAAAACATTTCAGCATCGCTTTTGCAAACATACGGATACCACGATGGAACTATGTACCCCTTGACATAATCTCTGTCTCTGTAAACACCACAGATACCAGAATACTGCATTTCAACCCAAGCAAGCCCAAAACCTTCGGACGTTGAATCACAAATAAAAACATCTCCTTCAAGCATCATTTCGAGAAATTTTTCCTTCATAACTCCTGTTCTCAAATCAACTATTCCGCATTTTTCTCTCATACTATCAAGAGCAGCTTGCGTCTGACTTGCGGCGCAAGTCATTATAACATTCAAGTTGGTTCCTGTTTTATAAATCTTATCAGCTATATCCAAAAATGTCGCTACACCTTTTCCAGAAACCCATCTTGCCCCAAAAAATAAACAAGGTGGTTCTCTTCGTAGCTTTAACCTCTCATTATAAACACCATCAAGTTTTTGGATGTTGACACCACCCATAACACAGGCAAACGATCTATCTCTGATCTTTTGAACCATACTCGGGGCAAGATACCTCATTGCATTTTTAATCAGTATCTTCCTCTCGTTTTCGGTCATAACTATACTGTAATCGAACAACGCACCAACAACATCAGCCGCGACCTCGTCTTCACCATAAAAACCAAAAGCGGATTCCCTCTTCGTTTCACTACTTCTTTGGGCACCAGTATAATTAAAAATCGGAATTTCAAATGTCTGCTTTTGGTACTTGGGTTTGACTATCTTTCTCAAAATCGGGGCGAAAACAGCTTCTTTCATATTAAGAATTGCATCAAAATAAAAATCCGTCTTCAGAACATTAACTATTTTATGAAGCTCCCTTGTCAGCATCACCACTTCGTCAATATTACCTCTCAAAAAGGGGGCATAGTGAATCCTTACTCGGCCAAGAGCTTCGATGTCGTCGGTTTTGTAATCACCGAACACATCGTCTTTTTCAGGAAGAACTATATCAAAAAAGGCATTCGGCACATTTTTAAGAACACTCTCCATGAAATACTTGTTCTCAAGAAAAAGAGCATCACCTCTTACTGGTGGCGTACAACATGATATTATTAAAAGTCTCATTCAACTCCCCTTGCACAAAAAAAACCCTCGATTTCTCGAAGGTACTATTTAAAAAATAACAATTAGAACTTACGCAGACTTTAAGCTTCTTTCAAACTCCTCTACCGTCAAATTAATCTTGTCACCCTCTAACTGTGCCTTTAACAAAACCCTCATCAATTTATCCTCAACAAGATCAACCTTGTTGTTTATTTTGTTTGAAACAAGATACCAAAACATATTCCCCCTACCCTTCTTCTTCCCAGCTATGGTATGGGCGTCAAGGGCATAGTCTGGAATGATAGGCTTCGACCTTTCAAACTCTTCAAAACTCTTACTAATTTTCTCCTCGTCAAAATCAGAGGTTTCATCAAAATCATATTTTTGTCCGTTGAAAAACATGCAAAGGTAAAATGCCGACATTAGCGCACATCTGACCGAATCCCAAACACCAAGACCCTTTTCTGCATTAGCATTGTCACACGCTTGCTCGTTAAGAATTTTCACAAGTTCACTATACTTACCATCAATAGAATCGGCAATTTCTCGCATCATTCTCCAGCAATCATCCTTGATCTTTACTCCTTCAGACATCATAACCTTTTGTGCCCACCACACAGAAGGGAACCATTTCCCTAATCTAATCACTTTCTCAAGCTCTGTCAAACGAGCTTGTGGAGAATCGCTTACTCCTTCAGCTAAAACAGGATGATCCCTTTTGATTCTGCCATCATGTATGAAATACGTGTAAACATTTACTTCGTCAAAAAACCTTGTCTTTTTCTTCGCGTTTGCCGCTATAGTTACAGCCTCGAATAAATTTTCTATGCGGTGATCTTCCTCGAATTTATTAAAAAGTCTTCCAACCGCTATCACAACACCCGGATACCCAATATCCTCAACCGTAACAATCCTTAAACGCTTCCAGCAATAACCGAAACCCCTAAAAAGAGGGGATCGGAATAACTCTCTCGCCCACCAACAAGCAGTTATCGCATGTCCCCTTCTAATTTCCTTCTGCATCGCAGAAGTAACCTCTCCCGGATCGTACCCGTTCGGAGTAAAACTCTCCAAATCCTGATAAATAGTGATCTTCTTGTCGCTAACAGCCTGAAGCCATCTTGTAATCCCCACTCTATTTTTACCAGATTTCTCCAGATCAATAATCTCCTGAAGGTTTACTGACTCAACCTTGGAAATCGCCCTCAACCTCTTTTTAACTTCCACTATCGGGGGAGTAAGATCAAAAGACTTTGTTCCGAACAGTGACATTTGTGACGATTCTTTTATATCCATATATATATAATATATAATAAAAATATTATTTTGTCAATATTAATCTTGAATAAATGGCTTAATAAATTCGCTCGCCTCTACTATCTCCTTTTCGCTGGTGTCATTAAACAGTGGCATACATACATGACTACCTGAAATTATCGAAGAATATGGTAAATTAAACTTTCCAGTCAAAGAATCCCTATTCGCATCATGCACTCTGCCGGTCAGCTTGATTCCCTTACCCTCAGCAAGACCATAAACCGTATCGGCCTTTACACCAACCTTCAACATTACAGGATACTTATAATACGTAGAATACAAATCAGGTATTTCGCTCTGAATAGAACGAATTCCAAAATCCAAATATCGTCTTGCGACAAGCCTTCTTCTCTCGTATATCCCTTCACTATTATCAATAAAAGCACTGATAGCAACCGCTTGGATTTCACTTAATCGGAAATTAAACCCATTACCCCTAAAAAAAAGAGAGGCTCTTTCCTTTCCAGCATTCACATACTTTCTTATAAAGTCAGCGTCCCTTTTGTCTTTTGCCCAAACAATTCCTCCCTCTCCAACAGGTAAAATCTTTGTACTATAAAAAGACCATACTGCGGCATCGAAATATTTGTGAAGGGGAACACCTTTGAATTTACACCCGTGGGCATGGCTCATATCACCAATAACAAATACGTTTCTCTCCCTGCAAATAGACAAAAAATCCTCGAAATCTTTCCCAACAATTCCCCCTGTAGCCACATAAACAACAGTATCAATAGAACACAGCCCTAAAGCTACTATAGCAGAAAGTACAAAATCAGTTCCAACATCAACCTTTACACAATTTATTATTCCATACTTTACTCCGAATTCAACATTGGGAACAGTCATCTCCGGAATAACAACTCTTTTCTTCCCATGCATCTGAAAAGCCATAAGGCTTACAACGGCAAGACCAGAAGTGGCACTTGAAACTGTTATTGTTCTTTCAGAGTCTCCAACCCACATATTCTCAACATCATTCGTGTACTTTCCGAGGGAATACCAACCGTTGCTAAGAAAGTCGTCTACTTTCCTTCTAAATGAATCTTCAACAGTTTTGGGCCATTTAAGACTACCCATCTTACCTCCGTCTACACAACTAAATCTTTTCCGTGAATGATATTGCCCTCTTTCAAACACACCAGCTTTATCCCTATAGCCTGTTCAATTCTACCAAGATACCCTATCAGTGCACCGTTACCATCAACTGACTTTTTGGAAAAATCAGAGTTGTTCGTCAGAAACTCAAGACACACCATACTCATTTTATTACTGAGTTTTTCTCCCTTATCCATCGCACCCATAAGCTTCCCAGCTATATCGAGTGCATCCATTACATTTGCATACTGCTCGTCGTCAAAAGCAAAAGTCATGTGGTGCTTGTCGGCAACCTCGCCACTAATTCTTCCTATCGCATCCTTATAATCACCCTTCCCCATTTTGATCTCGCCAGAAATCTCGTCCCTTTTCGACGCCATTTCCTTTTTTAATTTTCCTATAGCATCGGCAAATTGGGCGGAATTGCAAGATTCTGCAAGCTTCAAAATCAAATCCTTATTGTCGCCATTGATAACGTGGACAAGCTCTTTTAGTTTTGTCCAACCAATATGCTTTACCTCTTCCAAAAGATCGGGCCTTTTAATTTCTTCATTAAAATACCTGTAAATAGCAAGAAGGTATTTCCCTCTTCTCACTCCAGTGTCAAGGTCTGTTTCAAGATAATCCTCAAAACTGCGAAACCCCCACGAAATGTAAAGCTTTTCCTTACTTACTGTATAAAGCTTTCCCCCCATTTCCACAAACATCTCCTCAATCCAAACAGCAAGTTTTTTGATTTCCTCTCGGAGTTCTGACCTTTCTCCGAGAGTCCCAACCTTCCCATCGTCACCATTGATAATCAAAGCATCTTTGGACGAGGAGCCAATTTCCTCTTCGACAATAATACCTCCAGCTTCGTCAAGATTCGACCCGCCAAGCTCTTCAGACATAACTACCCTCCTGTTTGTTTGTTTGTTTCACATAATACCACAAAACTGGCTCGCTCGACATTTTACTTAAATAACTCCTTTTATTCTTGCTCTTTGTGCGGCATACCGTCAGAATCGCAATTTAGCAGTGTACAAAGAGCACTATCGCACCAGATAACATCGGATGCACGAACATCTATAAAAACAATGTCTCCGTCAGACTTTCTTCGTGCCATAAGCTCGCCTTTAACAAGTACATAAACACCTCTTTTTAGATTACCTATACATCGCTTTGCATATTCACCATACAAATTTATACGGACAAGAACTGGCTGTGAAGACTTTGGAGCCATTGTCCTTATCGTAAATGAACACGCCGGAACATCTTTTCGGGTTTCTCCAAAATTAACGGAGTTGATACGTCCTGATACAGTTACTGTATTTATATCATACATTAAAACATAAGCCTCCCCAACCATCTTGGGTTTATCAATTAAACAGCATACCAGCAATCTAAAAAGAATTCCTTTCCAAACTTTTCAACAACCGTCTTGTTGAGGTCTTCGAGATCACATCCTTCCACTATCTCCCCTGCTTCCATACACGTTTTGTAAAAATCGTACATCAACAAACATCTGTCAACAACGGTCTGATCTTCCTTTATCCCAAACTCAATTTCACTCGAATCGTTTTTGTTAAGATAATACACCCTACCATGAATATCGCCTATCTTTTTCAGACATTCAATCTTCTTCGTGTACTGTCTCAAAAGAAACATGTACATTGCTACCTGTACTATATGATTAATATGAGGGCCATTGCTTTTTACTCTGTCAAAACCCATGTCATTTATCGTTTTAATATCAGTAACAAAAGCCATCCAAGGGTCTTCGGCGTCAACAATCTTTATAACATCAGGATGTCCACCTATTTGAACCTTTTCACCATCTCCATAAAATAAATATGGTTCCTGATAAATAAACTTCTGAACCAGAGCAGGCTTTTTATCACACACTGGACACGATATTGGGTCAATATCCATAAATTTATGGCCACACATCTCACCTTTCCAGTTACCAAAAATCTTTTTTTTCTGTGAGGTAATAAGATTTTGCAAAAACCAATGAACCGCATGACCTATTCCAAATGTTAAGAATAATCGTTTTGATATGTCATCTTTCGGTAACACCTCTCCCATTTTCTTTGCCAAAATAGCTTTTGTAAAATCAACAACCCTGAGTTCACCAAGACCACTTACCCTCATTCTGGTAATGTCGTTTTCGTCTCCATCAGAACTTATTCCAGAATTAATGGCGGCATTGACAAGTTTTGCAAACTTCCATGAGCTACATTTCTTTTCAACTCTCGGCTTTGCTTCAGAACCCAAATCAATCCCAACTATTGTTTTCTCTCCTTTCTTCTTACATCCTCTTAAAACAATAGAACTCTTCTCTTTCCCTTCTGGAGTCATGTATTTAACAGCATAAACTCCCATAATAAAATGAATCTCGTTTTTAACACAGAACAAAAGACAGTTGGCAAAAATTTCTTCCAAATCCAATTCGGTTTCAAGAACCCTAATTATCGTGAATGCCATTACAGAATATACTCTCCCATCATTCTCAAAAACCGGGCTTTCTACTATCTCGTACCCCTTATCCTTAAACAATTCATTAAAAGGTAAATGCGTCTTTCCTGTTTCGTCAGAGCCAAGACTTTTCATCATCATTTTATGGGCATCACGCTCTATCAATGTTGTCATTTTAACCCCTCTTTATCTAACATCTTTCGCCACCTTCGGATAATCGTTCAAATAAATCCGCTTCGAGCAAAATCCAATCTTTTGATGTCAGCGGCCCAACTGTCGGAAGCTCAAAATGCACAAGAGGCATCCTCCCTGTGGAAGACGCCTCCTGTGTAATCTTGTCCAGATATTCCGCTTTGATCGTTATGCTCTTCTTGTCTGTTCTTTTACACTCAATTGTATAGTTTTTCCCGGAGCCATCACCCTTAGCAAAAAACAATGCGCCAGATGCAGGATGTCTTTTCCCACCAACCAGAGCAGATGCGCGAATTTCCTGTTTTTTAACCATTATCCGTAACTTATTCATCACAACCTCAAACTATCATTGTTAAAGACAATATACCATGAAAAATTCATCAATGCAATCAATTTCACTCGGACTCAATCTTTTTAATCTGCGTTTCCTTGTCGGGCAAAAACCTTATTCCATAATGATCTTCAAGGTGTTCCTTACTTACAACGGTTCGCCGCACGCCCGAAGCGTGGTACGACCGCATTTACCGATATATTAACCACAAAACTATTATTACTACAATAATGATAATTACCAAGACCAAAGCTACCCACTTGCCCACGTTTTGGGCTGCGGCTGTTGTTTGCTGTGCCGCCGCTCCATTAGTGTGCGGTCGAAACATTAGCCAGTAAAGTGGATGCGCTGGCGAGGAAATTGGAACCGGATGCGCCGTAAAGGCCGATCCAGCATGAACGCTCGGAATTGACACATGCGGGCATGAATACGCATGAGGACAGATTGATACATGCGGGCACACTGATGCATGTGGGCATGAGAACGCCAGCGCGCTGCTTACTACCAGAAAAATGACAATTAAAAAACGCATAAGCCTCCTTGAAAAAGTTTCGACCGCCTATACAACTGTTTTAAAGGCGGCATTGCAAACAACAGGACAAAGACGCCTTTCGAGATAATCCGCTACAAATCTTGCACTCTCTTTCGGAACATCAACAGAAACAACTGCGAGGTCAAGCTCTGGTACGTCTTCTTCGGTGACTAGATTCTTGCAACCAATCGG
>JADFXO010000509.1 GCA_015233485.1 Nitrospirota bacterium | reverse complement strand
CTTTTTACCCGCCGCGATGGGTAATGTCCGTACAGAGCCTTCCCTGCTTATCGTGTTTCTATCATCTGTTAATGACATTTACTTGTCCTCCTCTTTCGCTTTCGCGTGGAATTCCTTGAACTTGGCGTTGTCAATACCAAGTTGCTTATTGACAATTCTCTGCGTCTCGTCGAGGCCGTCGCCGATGCTTCCTGGCTTTTCGCCACCGGCTATTTCCTTTTTAACTACCACTTCAGTGGCCTTCTCAACGAAGACTGCAAATCCGACGGGGTCAGTCTTTGCGTAGTTTGTTGCCCATTCGAGCTGTGCCGGGGTTATCTTCCCGTCTTTCATGGCCAGTGCGACAAGATCGGCGGCCTCTTTGGCTTTGAGCTTGCCCTCAAGCTCCGTAACCTTGTTGACAAGGATTTCGTAGCCGGTTTGAGCCTGCTTCATCGCCATGATCGTGCCGGTTACTTCCGATTGATCAGCGTCTTCGTTAAGGCCGATTGCATCAAGTACCGCCTTGTTTGCTACCTTCTGTTTAGGCTTTGCTGACCCCTTCAGGGCGTCAATAGCCTTTAATACGTCGGCCTCTGTTGCGTCGCCGGCCAGACCGAGTGCATCCAATACTTTGTTCGAAATGAGCACTTGTTTTTCCTCCTTAATTTGAGCTTCGGGTATGCCCGAAATACTCTTATTTACCAATGGCACCATCCCGTCAATGCCCGGTTGATTCGTCAAAGCCGCGTTTACCAGCTTGACCACCTTGTTATCGCTTAACCGCATAATAAACACAGGCGATAGATACCTGTATTCCTTCGCCGCTATGTACTGCCGCGCCTTGTCTGTCCATTCTACGCTCGCCCATAGGCCTTGCGTGCCTTTGTCGATAAGGTCTTTTATCCAGCCCGCCGCCGGGGCCTCCGTACCTGCCATCGTCTGATGCTCATAGTCTATGACCATATCGTTTTGCTGGCTTTTGAAATTCCCGATTATGGCTGACATTGATTCCTCATCCAGGACAAACGCCCCTTTGCCCGTCTCGTGGTACCCGAAGGGGATTATCTGTATCTCCGACGGCACGGCGCCGTCAATTGTGTTAATGAGTGTGATTGTTTTTTCTGTCATTTCAACCTCGCTAAATAATCAAGTAGTGTTTCGTTTATGACCGCCCAATCGCCATCCTGTATCATTAGATAGGGACGGGGCGGGATATAAGACTTATGCCCTCTACCCGCGTAGCCGCCGAATTGATGTATAGCGCTATATTTAACATCCGTGCCGATTTCAACCCTGTTGTTATATGCCGTAGGGTGAATCGAATTCATTAATCTTTTCGTATCGATTAATGTTTGTGTGCCCGTCTGCTTTGCCCTCTGTGAAGGTATCCACATCTCCGGCCTTCCGCCTGCCCTAAAGTTTTCCTTCACGGAAGCTGTAACGCGCTCGCCGATTAGCTGCATCGCCGGTTTCAGGTTTTTGACGCGCTGCGCTATCAGGTTCAACGTCTCCACAACGCCGCCGTCGTCTATAGTTACTTCTATTAACGCTCCTGCCATTTGTTTTTTCCTCTAATAATCTTGTAAACTATATATAGGTGTTATTGGTTGGGCTATGGCTCCTATAGCCAATAGCATTAGACCAGACCGCCATAGGGTTTGAGTTCCGGTTATTCCTGATGCCATATCAACTTTCCCTCCCTCTGGTTATTTAAGTAATTTAAGTTCGATCCCGGAATCACCGTCCAAGCCTCCATATAGCCATCGAGCGTCTGAAATACGTAAGCATTCCCTTACCCTTGCCAATGTCAAACCCCTTGATGATGCGTTGCCTTATCGCCACTTTTCCTGTGGTGGTATTCTTCTCCGCAGAGAGCCATATTTCATAAGGGTTTTCGAACGCCTCCGGTAGGTACACCAGAAACGGACTTCTATCTGCGCTTAAGTGCTCACCTAAGACTTCAGCGTTGACTACCATCGAATAGGTAACATCTCCGGCAGGGTAGAAGTATGTCTTCTCTTGCCCGCCGATTACCTTCTCAATTATCTGCTTAATCTCTGCCTTGTTTGCCGCCATCACGCCCGGAGGTGTATCTGTTGCAGACAGGGGAATTATCTCCGGCCTGCCGTAGTCCTCGTAGTTGTCGGTTATTAGTCGTTCCCATTTGTTTGCCCCTGCCTGCCATTCAGACATCGCCTTCTCAGACATCGGCTTGCCCCATGCCGCTTCGCCAAGATTATAATTCCATCCGGGGCCTACACCGTTTGGTATCTCCTCTATCGCCCCCGTTGTCGGATTCCGCCAATTGTATGTGCCATCGTTCGGAGCTGTGGTCTGGACGGCCTCTTTCGCCTTTAGACGTTCTACGTCTTTTCCTGACAAGTTTTGCACCTCACACCGGCAGCCGTAGTCCTTTGGCGGATAGTGCCCAGCCCACCACGGGTCGTCATACCGCAGTACAATATTATTCCATGCTCTGTGCTCCGGCCTCACGCGGTTGTCGTCCATTGTCCGATACCGCCAATACGGGAACGCCGCCAGCTC
>JADFXO010000508.1 GCA_015233485.1 Nitrospirota bacterium | reverse complement strand
AAAATCAGCTATCCAGAATACTGAAGCCACCAACGAGGGGATAATCCCCCGTCTTGTCGGCGGCAGCCCGAAATCAATAGATAAAGCGCGGACGCAAATACGGGTGAAGGGGGTTACCCCCTTCGTCTTTAATCCTTATGTTATTGTGATAAAGTCTGTTGTCTGGAATGACAAAATTTATGTTCTATTCAATGGAAGTCCAAGCCTCGAATTTATCAAGAGCCTCGGCTTTTTCTTTGTCCACAATGACCGCTGCAAGAGTAGTTAGAAATTCAGGGTTGGGAAAGCCATCGGCGATAGCACTGTCAAGATGGCGTTTAGGTTTCCATTTTGGTGTGCGAATGCCATCTTTAATCAGTTTTTTAATTTGAAGAAGGCTATCAATAGTATAGCCGTTTTTTAAATAAACATACTGATAAAATAAATATCTCATTAATACCTTAGTATCATTGTCACCTGCCAGTTTTATAGCTTTTTGTAAATATGAAAACCCATCGTCGTATTTTCCGCATACAAGCAGAGCAGCGCCGTAGCCTCTTAGAGTTTCTAAATTATTAGGGTCAATCTCAATGGCCTGTTTATAATATTTTTCAGCCTCATCGTAGTTATTAAAGTAATAAGCTAAGAAATCTGCATACCTGGCTAAAATATCAGCATTATTAGGGTCAATCTCAATGGCCTGTTTATAATATTTCTCAGCCTCATCATGGTTTTTGCGTATTTCTGCTAAGAGAAATGCATAATGAGTTAAAATATCAGAATTATTAGGGTTAATCTCAATGGCCTGTTTGTAAAACTTCTCAGCCTCATCGTAGTTCTTCCGGTGACTTATTAAGAAAAACGCATAATTTCTTAAATAATCAGTATTATTAGGGTCAATCTCAATGGCCTGTTTGTAAAGCTTCTCGGCGTCATCGTAGTTCTTACGTGAATAAGCTAAGAAATTCGCATAATTAACTAAAATACCACTATCATTGGGAGCAACCTCAATGGCCTGTTTATAATATTTCTCGACGTCATCGTAGTTCTTACGGCTGAACTCTAAGAAAAGCGCATAATTTCTTAAAGAATTTGCATTAATGGGATCAAGAGTAATGGCCTGTTTGTAAAGCTTCTCAGCCTCATCGTAGTTCTTACATTGTTCATCTAAGAAAATCGCATAATATCCAATTAGAGACACACTATTAGGAAATTTTTTTAATCCTTCTTTATAGATTTCATTGGCTTTTTCTTTATCGGTTGTTTTATATTTTGCGGCTTCATTTTCTACAGTGTACCAATTTTTAAATTCATTTGCGGCTTCGGTGTATGCCGGTTCGAACATCTTTTTTTCATCTGCCGGTTTTGTCTCTATTTTTTTATAGAGTTTTTCGAAGGTATTGATATAAGTATTATAAACTTTTTCATAACGATCTTTGTCAGGATGTCCTAGTTTAAACTCTCTGTGAATCAGAAGCATTAATTCATCGAAATCTAAGTGATTTACCCATGTGGCATTCCTATTACGAAGCCATTCGCCCATTTTACCATCGGGGAATTCCTTGTTTACCCAATAAATTCCTCTTGGAAGTGCTGTAGGCGGGAGTTCCAGCAACATTTTTGCGATTCCTTCGTCATTACCTCCGTACCCTACGAAAATTATACCTGTCTCCAATAATAATTTATGCAAAACTTCTTTAAGCGCTTTGTTAAGGTCTTGCACTTCCAGTGTAGTGTTTTTCGGGGCAAGACGGACGTCTCCGTGTACCTTTAGCACGAGTGGAAGCGTGCTTGTTATTCTTATAAAACCAACAAGGGACTCCTCAGATATGACGAGGGGTTTTTTCTTTGAATATAAATACAGCGCGTCGGCAACCATATCGTCAAAGTTAGTAGTCAATATCGTATTGAAATGCCGTCCATAATCATTATGGCTCATAAGGCGGGCTAAAGCTCCATATCCAAAACCAGGGTCTTTGCCGTCAACGATTCGCTCTATTTCTTTTTGTCTCTCTATAGCAGTTATAAATAACTCTTCCATTACTTCTTTATAGTAAGAGGCTGAGTTGCTTTCGGTATATTCTGGGAATTTATTTTTTATCCATGGCCCTAAATCGCCGTCGTCTCCTCTTTCTTCTTCCTTTAATCGCCGTAGCCAATCTTTTACCAAGGCACCAGCGGCAGGAATACCCGATGAAACTGAACATCCAGCACCGAGGAAAAAGATGAATCTGCTGTCATAATCATAATCAGGCCCTGCCAGCCTCTTCAGCTTACGCACAAAGTGCTCAACGCCCATCGGCGGCTTTTTATATTCATTAGCCATCACATTAATCCACCTTCGGTTAAGATTCAACCACAAATGCTTTAATAATGTCAAGGGTCTAAACGCATCAAAAAGATCATAAAGGCAGTGAAGAGCACAAGGTCGCTGAAAAGCGCGACAGAACGAGGACTCAAATAACGAGATAAAACATGTTATCGCGCCTGAGAGGATTCGAACCTCCGGCCTGAGGTTCCGGAGACCTCCGCTCTAATCCACTGAGCTACAGGCGCA
>JADFXO010000507.1 GCA_015233485.1 Nitrospirota bacterium | reverse complement strand
TGTCCGCAGCGTAGCACAGAAAATGAGAGAGCTTATGCTTAACATTCGCTTGGTCTTCGACTACTTACGTATGTCAAAAAACTCTGCTTCTACGGCACTTGCTTGATGGAGAACAAATTTACCGTGAGTCAGCACAGTGCCATCTGTAGATAATCTCACTTAAATTACTTCTTAGTCGTGTTATCCGAACTCATAGTTTTAATGCTCATAGTTTTAATAACATCCAGTAATTGAGATGCTATGCTACTACCGGCTGACGATATATTCTTCAAAGACGAATTATCGGTAGTATTAGCGGTGTAGGTTTTCAAACCGCCTGTGGTTGGATAAAATTCGACACTTATTGTATTTTTGCCAAGAGGCTTGCCATTTATGTGAATTTGACCATACTGTCCATATTGATTTATTGGAATCGGGCCGCCTGAGGTAAAAACATAACCATCCTTCTTCGCTACAACATAATCGAAGTAATGTGGAATTCGATAAATATATGCATTCACTTTTTGCCCTGGCTCCGCCAATGGCTTGCTCTTTTTTACATGACCAATTATTTCAGGTAAAGGGACTCCTGTTGTACTTTTAATTTTAAAATCAAGACTGTCAATAGTAACGCTACCACGACTGCGAATAGTAACGTTATCAAGACTGCGAATATGACCGTTACATCCATCATGATTTACATCCTTCGATATTTCTGCGACAAGCTTATGTATATTATCAAGTGCAGGACAGTTCTTGGTATTTAAAGTCGCTACTTTTGTGTAACTATCGTTATCCAACTGACCAATTTCATCAGGCTCAAACTTACATCTTATGTTGAAATAGGCTGTAGTCTCCTTCGCAAACGGTTTCTTTATACTTTCAATGTTATTATTGATATAGGTTTCTTGTGTGTCTAGTGAAGCCATCGTTGAAGCTATAGTTTTAGATATGTTATCTATAGTTTTAAATGTGGTATCTATTTTATCTGTCATTTTATTTATCGAGGATAGTTCCGCATGAATAAGCTTATCTTCCACCTGTTTGATTTCAAACAACTGTGCTGTATAGTTATCGATAAGATGACCGTAGTCGCTTACGTCCTTTACCCCCGCGGCAGCTATAATTGGAATAGCTTTTAACACAGTAGAAGCAACATCGTTAATAATACTGATTGTTTGATCGTTATATGAACTACTTGAAGTATTTAAAAAACCCTCTTCACTAAGTGCGGCTGAAAAAGCCTCATACCATGTCCATGACGATGTCAGACTGGTGTCAATTTCATACCCTTCATTAGGATCTTGTATAAAAACACGAGTGAGGCTTATGTTATCACTTGGAGTCTCACAGGAAATGCTTCTGTCAATATGCCACCGTCCGTCTTCACCTACAAGTGATTCTTTATAAGCTACTTTATATATATAGTCTAACTGAAAAGCTGTTTTCGGTAAAAAATAAACAATCCCATTACTACTATTATCATTCGGAATATCATATTTTTTTACACTAAAATTCCCTGTGCAACCAGTTACCACTAAAATAGCTGTCAAAATGACACATAACAAGTTATTTTTACTCATTTCGCCCTCACTTTTTGGTCTCACGTTAGCGCACCAATATCATAACAGCAACAACGCGGCCTTAAATAGACCCTCTACGAGAGCCTTATCACGTATTCAAATCTTACATTTGCTGGTGGTGTTATCAATACCCTATACAAATATTAGTTTTACTGAACCACCATATAACCAAGCTGCGCTTTGATTTCCCTGTTGTGTAAAATTATAAAAAACACCATATAGGAAATCAATTATCCAAACATTTCCGGCAGCATCAATAGAAAAATTGACAATGTGGTTTATTGTTACTATAACTCCGACACAGTAAGGGGAGTCCAAAGAGATGACGTTATTACTATCGGCGAAACCTTTGGAAGAAATCTTTGCCTTAGCTGTTATAGCATAATCATCACAATCGTAGATGTCGGGGTTCTTTCCTCTCGTTCTTAAATTAGCGTTTATCCCAGGTTGTAAATCAGGGTCATTCACTAAAGTATGAAATACGACATCACCTGATATTGGAGTATATCCATTATCAAAGGGAAATGTTATAGGAGTAACCCCACCATCAGAAACATAGTTTCCAAAATCACGCGCCAATATTGTCCATACATCATCCATTGTTAAAGCCACGACACACCCCCTTTAAGACACATTATAATTAGCTCCTGTAATCAAGAGCAGACAGATTCCGATTTATACAACAATCATAGTACACCAGAGTTGATATTTCGGCAGATTTCAGTTAAGAGCATCACAACAGGGGTAGTGTATATATTTTTTTATATTATGTCAACAATTCGAATTGCCTCACGAAAAAACTATAGGAAAGAGCAACGTTGCCTCAATTAAAAAACTACACGAAAAATAACGATAGGATGGGTGTATATGGTAATAGTGTTAGACTGGTATACGAAGAAGATCGTAGGCTGGGATATATCACTGAGAAGTAAAAGCGTGGACTGGAAGCGAGCGTTGGATATGGCTGTAAACCGTG
>JADFXO010000506.1 GCA_015233485.1 Nitrospirota bacterium | reverse complement strand
AACGAGGTCGCGAAGATAATTAATGCGCTTAGTGAGTTCTGCATAATTTTTCAATTTCTCTGAGTTATAGGCTTCCTTATCCATGGAGAATAATTTTAAGGAATTTTTCATGTCTCTATCTATTAAGTCGGTACCTATTTGCTTAAACGCTTTTTCTTTTGCACACCATGTGGCATTGCCCCTGCGATAGTCGATTGAGAAGCATTCATTCAGAACATTGTTTCTTAAGGTTAAGATGCTGGATTTTAAGGCATCAGAAGGGAAAATACTGTCTCTGTAGTCTTTGTAGTAAAAAAAACTTATAAATCTGTCTTCAGTAAAACTTTCTTTATTATTGTTATCCGGATTGAAGCTGAATAGATCCAAGGAAAGAATAACGTATCTAACATGCTGGCTGTCAACAACAAACTTAAAGTACCTGTATTGTTCGTAGATGTTAGACCCAGATAATGCAAGGTTATATGTACTGCCATGCAAATATTCACTCACATCATCTGGACTTAGCGCTAGCATACGTGAGGTGCCAAGCATAACCGCAACAGGCTTTAATTTTTTGACATAATAAAGTTTTGTCGCGTATTCAGATAAAACCTCGCTTTTATTCATATTGAAATTATTCAAGTCAATTAATTGAAAGTAACCATATGGATCAATTATAATATTCAATAAAAATGGCAGAGAAATTATAGAAAAGTATCGGATTAGCCATCTATAACAATTCTTTTTAACCATCTAAAAATTAAAATAAAGGAACTTTGCCAGCGTAACATATTTAAGCGACAGTAGAGCTAAAATCATGCATAGCCCATAAGCAACTGCATTCTTATGAGTTGCTTGAAAATCTCTGATAATCTCGTTGGAATTATTAGAAAAAAGGCAAATAGCTAAAGCGATAGATAGTATTCCGACTTTATTATTCATACTTCCGCCAAGATGATTAAGAACAGACGATAATGCGGCAAACTTATCTTCATCCTGTATCAACTTTAAGGTGTCTAATAGAAACTGAGCAAAGGCGTCTGCAACACTGATTAAATGCAAGTCTGGCATACTTAACATTGCTCGGAGTACTCTTTTCGTATCGTCTAATGTCCTTCCTCTGAAAAATATCCATGTTATATTTATAAAATTGAAAGTAATAAGCCACGCCAGAATATCCGGAATTCTTATATTAAACTTAACCCACTGTCTATGCATCGCATAGGCGATTCCGTGTAAAATTCCCCATATTATGAAGCCCCAGCCTGCACCGTGCCAAATTCCTCCTATAATAAAAGTAATAAGCACATTTATGGTAGTTCTCATCTTGCTAGTTCTGTTTCCTCCCAGAGGGATGTATACATAGTCACGCAGAAACCTGCTCAAGGTTATATGCCATCGTCTCCAGAATTCTTTAATATTAAGCGATTTATATGGAGAGTTAAAATTAATGGGAAGGTGAATATTAAATAATAGCGCAGAGCCCACCGCTATATCTGTGTAACCTGAAAAATCGAAATATAGCTGGAACGTGTATGAGAGACTTGTTATCCATGCTTCTATGAATGATTGTTGCTTTGCAATATCAAAGCCATAATCAGCCCATGTTGCCAAATAATCCGCAATGACTACTTTTTTAAATAAGCCTATGGATAATAAAGCAAGCCCCTTAGTAATATTTTTCACGTTAAACACCTTATTTCGCAATCGATCAAACTGCGGCATCATTTCCCTATGATGCAAGATTGGTCCCGCCAGCAGATGAGGAAAAAATGTAACAAAAAGGGAATAGTGAACGACATTATAGTCTTCCACCTGGCGCCTGTATACATCAAACAAAAAGGCCATTTGTGTAAGTGTGAAAAAACTGATTCCCAATGGTAACCGCAGATTTAATTCACTTATCTTGGAGTTGGTTATTAAATTAATCTCCGTGACTAAAAAATCAGTATATTTATAAAATAACAACAAAATAATATTAGTTGATATGCCAACAAGGAAAATGATTTTCCTTCTTGTTGAGACGGCAGCGCCATCGGTTAATCCACGAGCAATTAAATAATTAAACGCAATACTTACTATAATGATGGGCAGGTCTCTTATATTCCAATAACTGTAAAAAACCAATGAAGCAAATAGCAAAGCCATCTTTGCACCCAGCATTAATTTTAGCTTGTTTAGCATATAATAAATAAGCACTACTGCTGGTAGGAATAGAAATAAATATCCTAAAGAGTTAAATAACATAACTATCTACTGAGTAATCCTTTCAACAACAATATATCTATCGTTTTTATTAGTTATCTCCCATAATACTGCGTGGTTGCCGAATGATTTTGCAGTCTCCGGAGGTAATACATTGTATACTTCTCTAAAAATCCGCGAAGGCGTGAATATAATCCGCCCTTCAACCAATACCATATTGATATTGTTTTTAATATGAGCTACTTCTATATTCGCAAGTCCCATTATTAGACCTAAACTGACGGTTTTATATGTCATATCCTGATTTATTTGTATGATATCATAACTCTTATCATTTGCGATAATTGCCGTCTGATCTCC
>JADFXO010000505.1 GCA_015233485.1 Nitrospirota bacterium | reverse complement strand
GAATGTTTTATCAAATGTGTCAATATTATGACACTACTTGCCGCACTCTTTGCGAAATATATTTTCCCTTTCCTTTAGAACCCCTTATTCTATGCCTTCTTTCTTATTCATTGAGAATTGCTGCAGTACAAACGTATTAAGATTAAAGACGAAGGGGGATAATCCCCCTTCACCCCGTATTCTCGCACGTGTTTTATTGGTTGAACTTGGGCTGCCGCCGCCAAGACGGGGGATTATCCCCTCGTTGGCGGCTTCGGGACTCCGGCTAAGGGTTGCGTTGCCGTATAGGAATCATCAGCCGGTCGTCGTCTTTATATATAAACCTAAGATAAATCAGGGCGGCCAGATCATAGGCAAAATGTGCGGCAACCGGTACCGTTACGCCGTTAAAATAGATAAATAACTTGCCAAGATAAAAACTCATCGCTGTGGCGAATATGAAATACGCCGGTGTCAGGAAGTGGAATAATCCGAATATCAGGGACGACCATATAATCCCTATTTTGGCCTGAAGCACACCTCTGAACAATAGCTCCTCTCCCATGCCGGCCACGAGCGATATGAGCACAATATCAACTGCCTTCGCCACGGCAAACAACTGCCGTATGTCGTGTAATATAACCTTCTTGAAGGAGTTTAGAAAGGCCGGTGGCTTTATGCAGAAAGTGATAAAAAGAGCGAGCGGCAGCAACGAAAAAAGCAATCCCAACAGAAAATCGCGAAGAATGTGCTCATAAGAGGAGATAAAAACGATATTTTTAAAAAATTTGGCCGCCCCTATGGCAAGGGCAAGCATCCCACCCTCTGTCAGGAGGGCAAGGGTTAACAGTTTTCGTCTGGACATCCACATGGTTAGAGACGCATCGTAATGCCCTTAGAGCGAAGGAAGTCCTTGGCTTCCCTAATGGTGTGTTCCCTGAAGTGGAAGATTGAGGCCGCCAGCACCGCGTCAGCCTTCCCATCGGCAAGGGCTTCGTAGAGATGCCCAAGTTCTCCGGCGCCGCCTGAGGCTATTACAGGGATGTTTACCGCCTCCGATACCGCGCGGGTCAGCTCTATGTCGTAGCCGATTTTTGTGCCGTCTCTGTCCATACTCGTAAGGAGTATCTCACCGGCTCCAATTTCCTCCATATACCGCGCCCATTTGACCGCGTCTATGCCCTTTGCACGCCTGCCTCCGTGTGTGTAGACCTCCCATGCGGGCGTGTCCCCGTGTGATGTAATATTTAGATATGAAAGGGATTCGCTGCCTTTTAGCCATTCGGGCAGGCCGCCCGTGTCGCCTGTACCGCCCACGCAGCGCTTCGCGTCTATGGCCACCACTATGCACTGGCTTCCGAAGCGTGCCGAGGCCTGTGCTATGAACCCGGGGTTGTTGACTGCCGTGGTGTTTATTGATACCTTGTCGCAGCCCGCGTTAAGCAGGTCACGAATGTCGTCTAATGAGCCTATGCCGCCTCCCACTGTCAGCGGGATAAAGACGTCCGTCGCGGTCTTCTCTACCACGTCAAGCATTATCTTACGCTTTTCGTGTGAGGCGGTTATATCGAGATAGGTCAGCTCGTCAGCACCCTGTTCGTCATAAAACACGGCGTTTTCGACAGGGTCGCCCGCGTCCCGAATGTTTACGAAGTTTATCCCCTTTACAACCCTTCCATCCCTAACGTCAAGGCACGGTATGATTCTCTTGGCTATCACTGTGCTGTTACCCCCTCCTGACGAGCGCTATGGCCTCGCTTAACGCGATGGCGCCTGAATAGACCGCCTTGCCGGTTATTATGCCGTAGAGGCCGGTTATTGTCATCAGGTGGGCTATGTCCTTCAGCGAAGCAACACCGCCTGAGGCTGTAACGGGGATTTTTACGAGATTGGCTATCTCCGCGGTGGCCTCTACGTTTGGGCCCATGAGCATCCCGTCCTTTGCTATGTCCGTATAAATAATCCCCGACGCCCCGGAGTCCTCCACCTCTTTGGCAAGGGCGGCGGCCGTAGTCTCCGTGACCTCTTCCCATCCCCTGATTGCGACACGGCCTTTTTTCGCGTCTATGCCTACCACTATCTTATTCGGGTATTTCAGGCACGCCTCACGAAGCAGCGCGGGGTCTTTGATTGCTATTGTGCCAAGTATTATCTTGTCTATGCCGATTGAATCAAGGAGTTCCACCCTCTTTAAATCACGTATGCCGCCACCTACCTCAAGCCGGATGCCGACAGACTTTCTTATCTGTTTAATGCTTTCAAGGTTTTTCTGTTCGCCGGTAAATGCGCCGTCAAGGTCGACTATGTGTATAAGCTCCGCCCCCTCGCGCACCCATCTTCTGGCCGTCTCAACGGGGTCTGCGGAGTATTTGGTTACTTCTTCTTTTCTGCCTTGCAGGAGCCTCACACACGAACCATCTTTTAAATCTATCGCCGGTATTACGATCATCTTTCCTCCATCATACGGTTTCTATATCCCAATGGCCTATCGGTATTAGTGTAGCCTGGCCCGTTAGTTTAACAGAGGATACCGATAAAGGCAAGCAACGCGTTTATATTGCGCGCC
>JADFXO010000504.1 GCA_015233485.1 Nitrospirota bacterium | reverse complement strand
AATATTAATAATACTTCATGGTAACAATGCTTTTTCAAAAATATATTATAATTATTTGAGAAATAATCATAAAATAAACATTCCAATAATCATGACAAGCGGAGAAGACAAGTCCCCTGATTGGATAAACGAAGATAATAAGTATGATAAATTTGTGTATATACTACCATTACAAGACAAGATATCTATTTTCTTAGAAAATTGGAAAACCAATAAATATTCACCTAATAAAATTCCTTTCGATTCATTTCATGAACCATTCTATGTTGATATATATTTTAGAACTATGAATATTTTAATTGAAGGGCTTCTCAATATAAAAGGTATTGCTGAAAAAAATGAACCTTGGTGGTGGTTGAATGACGAAGAAAGAAAAAAAGCAAAATGTATTGCTATTACCAATCGTACTGAATTAGTTAGACAGCACTGGGACATTATTAAAAGTAATCCCTGTGAATGGTTTAAGGATGCTGTTAAAGACATACGAGAAGTATTCCCTGAAGATAATAAATTAAATGAGTTGCTCAAAAACATTCCGGAAAAGAAAAAAATACATTGTATAGAAGCATTATTTCCAGATAGCATCGAGACAGATTTGGTAAAACTATGCAAACTTATACTTAAATGTACACATAACTCCGATGAATCGGATTTCAGTATGTTGCTTGATGAAAAACTCCTGAAAGGCGCTCATGATATATATATACAGATGCAAATGAATTCTGAAAAAATAAAGTTAATTAATATTGAAGAATATATATTCAATGAATTCCATAATTTTAATATTTACGTAAGCCATACACTCTGCAAAAACGGTTTATTTTTATATTTAAGAGCTAATAATGCTGATGTAGTATTCAAGTCATTATCTGAACCTTCTGCTTGGTCTGTCTTGAAATCCGAAATACAAAACCTCTTTGACCTCGCTCCTAAACTATATGGAATTAATTGCCCAAATGTCATTGTGGATGATAAGTTAATAATATATAAAAGTATTGCGGCTATTGAAGAGCTAAGAAACAGCGATAACAAATCCTTAAAGGTTCTGATAGATAATGCCGAAATAATTCGTAATATTCTGGAAAATATCACAAAGAAAATCAATAAAGAAACATTCAATCTGGACATAAACTCTGTTAAAGACTATTTGTCGAATAAGTCTGCGGATAACATGATCTTAGAGATTAAAGATGATCTCACAGAAAAAATAACCTCTTTGATTGAAACCACGGAAGAAGGTTTAGTAATGTCGAAGGAGAATGCAGAAAACTATTGGAAACAGTATCCAATGATAATGCTTAAGATAAGGGAATGTATAAACGCCGGAATTATACAAGAGAAAGATGATGAGTTTATGGCAGAAATCAAAAGAATAATGCATGCGATTATCCGTTGCGATTTGCCGCAACTAAAAAGCTTCGAGACCAAGGCTCACCAGCGATAATGAAGCTTTTATTTATTACTGATAACGACGGACTATTTAAAGCATTCAGTAAGGTATTGGGTATTCTGTTGGATGCAGAGATAAATCTTATAGTATCGGAAACGAATATTGATATAGATTTCATTCAAAACGAAGACATATTTATAATAGAGGGCAATGAACAAAAGGTATCAAATTGGCTATGGGGTGTTATAAGGAAAAAATATCTAAACCCGGTCATAGTGCTTGCCTATGTTCAGGAGGCGATCTTTCTAAAAAAAAATCCGGCTTTTAAAGAAGGTGCTTCGAGATATCACAGGTATTTAGAGCCTCCCCATACAATAAACAGGTTTTTACAAGCTGTAGCCGATGTCCATCCACTTTACGATGAAGATACCAGAAGGCTTGTTTACGAGAAATATGGTTGTCCCTACATTGAAGACAGATTGTTTCGTCTGATAGACCATGACCTGAAGTTATGTGAGAGAGAGAAAGATCTGAGCGTGTTGAATGACGCCTTAAACTATTCGGAACAACTACAAGACAACGAATTAACTCAAAAGCTTAGATTAGCTGTTCAACATAGATTAGCTGATGATATTGTAGTACTCGATGCTATAAAACAGGATATGTTGAGTATATTGAGAAGGCACTAATATGACAAAAAGAATTCTTTGCATCGATGATGTACCTTTAGAGAAAATAGGGACGCTTACTCTTGAAAAAACTCTGAAGTCCATGTTCAATGGAAAATATGATGTCTTATTTGAAAAGAACCCACAGAAGGCCTATGAGATTGTAAAGACAGATGCTTCTATCAGGCTGATATTCCTGGATATTGACTTTAATGGAGATCCGCTTGGCCCGCAAATTGCCGAGATCCTAAAAAGTATCAATCCTGAACTAAAGGTTATAGTGTTGACTTCCATAAACAGACATGGTGAAAAAATAAGATTTGGCAAGAAAAGTAATGTAAAAAAATATGTTATAAAGAGAGAACTCCAGGATGAAAAGATTAAAATGCGTGTTGTAAACCTTTCCACTGCGCTGATTGAAGACCCCGATAACACACACTGGAGCATTTACGTTGATGATGAAAACGAAACGATAACATTGGAAAATGCAAT
>JADFXO010000503.1 GCA_015233485.1 Nitrospirota bacterium | reverse complement strand
CGTTGGAGGCTCATCGACACTTTCAACCCTTTCCGTGGGTGATATCTTTGGTGAGATGTCCCTTTTGTCCTTCAAGCCAAGGACTGCCACTGTTACGGCAGCCAGTGAAGTGGAAGTCATAAAGATTAGCCGCAAGACTCTTAATAAGGTCATGTTCATTAAGCCAGGTATTAATAATCTACTTAAAGATTACTACGTTGCGAGGCTTAACGCCATGTTAGACTCCTTAAGAGATGAACGAGAAAAAGTAAACAACTGCATGTGCGAAACCTTACAAGAGATTGTAATGCCATCGGGAGAAGATTATTCTATAGGCAATTCTCATTTTTTAGCTAATAGAATCGCTACTAAAGGCCAGTTGGATTGCAATATATCCGAATCTCAGAAGGGTTTATCACATCAGGCATCTATCTTGAAACGCTTGAAGAGCATTATAATCCAGGACAAGACTAATGAAATACAAATGCATAACATATTTACACCGACTTTTCTTAAGGGTATTGTGAGGGCTTCAATAGAGAGTTTTATAAACAGCGTGTTAAATAACCAGTTTTTAAGAAAGAATGATTTATTATCAAAGATATCAGCGACAGCTGAGGAGTATCTGCATCGTCTTGCAGCTGGGTCTATTACTAATGAATGCGATGCGCTTCATGAAAACTTCCTCATGCTGTTTAATGAATTCATTAATGAAAATCTCCATAAGGTCCCTACATGTAATTACAGGAAAGACGATGTGATTTTTAGTGACGGTGATGCTTCTGACTCTATATATGTGATAAAGGATGGTAGTGTGAGTGTGTATCCCTTCGATCTATCCGGTAACGTAAAGCAAGAGACTGCAACACTTGGGAAGACAGAGATCTTTGGCGAAATTGCCTTTTTTAAGAAAACACCACGCACGGCAACTGTAAGGGCTCAAGAAGACGTATCTCTTTATGAACTTGATAGAGCACTTGTTGAGCAACTTATCAAAGTCCGCCCTAAAATACTTGAATATTTCAATACCGTTTACCAGTCAAGAATAAAGAATCTAGTTAAAGAGATAGAAGCGATAAAGGCATATTATAAAGAAGAATTGGGGTATATATGATTGTTATTAAGGTACTTTGGGTTGTAAGATCTTGGATACTATAATAGTTGCCCACAGGGGCGCATGGATGTATACAAAATGTGAAAACACTATCGAGGCATTTGAAAAAGCAGTCTCGCTTGGTGTCTCTATGATCGAGTTTGATGTTAGAAAAACCATGGATCATTATCTTGTCTGTTACCATGATGAAATAGCAGGTAGCTTTAGGGTATCCGATATGTCATATAAAGATTTGTTAGACCAGGCAAAACAAAATAACTGTCATATCCCTCTGGTTGAAGACATCTTTAAATGTTGTAAAGGAAGGATGAAGCTTGATATCGAACTCAAGGAGTCTGGTTATGAACAGGCAATCGTTGAGATGATAAAGAAACATCTCTCTTATTCGGATTTTGTCGTTAAATCGTTTAGCGACCAAACAATAAAAACAATAAAGAAATTAGACCGTAACATTACAACAGGTCTATTATTAGGCAGAGAGAAAAGCAAATACAATATTTTATCCCTAATTTCCGAACTGTTTCCTGAGTATAGACTGCTAAGGTCTCACGCAGATTTTGTCGCTCCACATTTCATGCTGCTTAGGATTGGTTTTTTGTCAAGGATGCGACTCTTAAAAAAGAATGTCTATGTTTGGGCAGTAAATGACGAAAAAAATATCCAGGCTATGATTAATAAAGGTGTTTACGCATTAATTACGGATAGGATAGATCTAGCCATCAAGCTCAAGACTTTACATCAAGGGTTAGTAGAGAAATGACTTTGTCTCTATCCCTTATACAATAATCATTAAATAAACCTTTGTGGCTGAATAATTATCGTGCTTATTGAGTTAACTCCGATGATAGGAACGTATCATGGTCATCCAGAACTAAAGAACCTTCAAGTGTATCTTAATGAGTATTGCTATCGAGTGAATATGCGGTTTTGGGAGAACATGCTATGTCCACGACTTGTAGCGGCCTGCGCAAATTGTGACATATCGAACATACGGTGGACCCCTAATGGCAAAGGAGAATGCTTTCCCCTCCTTTTAATACTTACGATAAGTAAAGATTGCTTTATTATTGATTTCCGTTATGTTAGAATAATTCAATAAATATTTGAAAATGATAGCATTGTGAACGATACAATGATCCGTCTCTATTTACTATTTATTGACGATGAAGATAACTCAGCTGCTTATAAATGGACTGAAGGGGGGGGGATGGCCCCTTCGCGAGGGGTTGCCAAACCCTTCCCCTCGCTGCAACCGCCTGCGGCGTTCTCCGCTACCTCTTCTATCCGGCGGCAATCCCTCCGAAATGTCCCTCTGTAAGTTAGTCCGGTAGTTTTTTCAAGAGGAATAGATGAAAATACTCATTAGCTCAACGTATGAAGATTTAAAAGAATATAGAGAAGCTGTTATAGAAACATTGCTAAGAATGGAAAAGCACTTTTCTGCTATGGAATATTTTGGAAGCAG
>JADFXO010000502.1 GCA_015233485.1 Nitrospirota bacterium | reverse complement strand
AAGAGGGTTTTACAAAAACTCCCCTTAATTCAAAACGAGATAGAGCCGCCCCTTTTTTATGGAAGCAAAAAGCCGGACGTTGTTGTAACCGGATGGGGTTCCACTTATGGGGTTATAAAAGATGCTGTTACGTTACTCAGCAAAACGCACAGTATAGCCATGCTCCACTTCTCGCAGATTTATCCATTCCCTTCATCCGAAGCGTTTGATTACCTGAAGATACTGACAGAAGCAAAGACAACAATATGTGTGGAAAACAATGCAACCGGCCAGTTTGCATATCTTATGCGCGCCGAGACGGGTTATCGCTTTACCAACAACATTAACAGTTTTGACGGAAGACCGTTTTTGCTCGAGGGTCTTATAGGAGAGATAAATGAACGCATTAGATGAATATAAAGGCCAGATACCTGCGTGGTGCCCGGGCTGCGGTAATTTCCCTATATTGGATGCTTTGAAAGGCGCCCTTATTGAACTCGGTATAAGACCGCAAGACATTACACTGGTCTCCGGCATAGGGCAGGCTGCCAAACTGCCGCATTATATGAAATGCAATACATTTAACGGCCTGCACGGGCGCGCTCTGCCTCCGGCCACGGGAATAAGGCTTGCCAACCACGAAATGCCCGTAATAGTAATATCCGGCGACGGCGATTGCTACGGTGAGGGAGGAAACCACCTTATTCACGCTATAAGAAGAAACATGGACATTACCCTGTTGGTACATGACAATCAAATATACGGTCTTACTAAAGGCCAGGCCTCCCCAACCACCACAGCGGGAGTCGTAACAAAGACGCAGCCGTTTGGTGCTAACGCCTCTGCGCTTAATCCGATATCTATGGCTATCGGATTGGATTGCAGCCTCGTTGCGCGCGGATATGCCGCCGATACCGTCTTTCTCAAATCTATAATGAAAGAGGCAATCAGCCACAAAGGTTTTGCGCTTGTGGATATACTTCAACCGTGCGTTACATTCAATAAATTAAACACCTACGCATGGTATAAAGAGAGGGTCTATCGTCTGGATGACTCCCACAATCCCTCTGACCGCGTGGCTGCATTCAAACTGGCTGTCGGGCCGGATGAAAAGATCCCGACGGGAATTATCTATATAAACAACAAACCGACATTTGAAGAGCGTATATCTGTACTGAAAGAGGTTCCGCTTGTCAAACAGGGCTTTTCCATGAAAAGCGTATTAAAGGAGCTGGATAAGTTCTATTAGTATAAAAAGCAAGCGGCACAGCAACTCTCCGTTGAGTCAGTGACAGCAAATGGCGGCTGATGGCATGTGACTGTCAGAACTTTACGCCGGCTTCAAAGAAAGGCCCGCTAAACGACGTTGCACTGTCCACGTCGCTGACGTTGATTTTCAAATACTCATATCGGTAGCCCACTCCAATCAGGAGAGGCCAGACAGGGCTGTACCTTGCGGCAAAACTCAAATCCGTAAGACTACCTCTCGAACCCGCAGTTATGGCCCTGATCTCCGCCTCAAGCGAAAGCCTCTGAACCGGTTTCACTTGCACGCCGGCATACAGCATCGGTACGGGTATGGTCAAATTTTTAGAAGCGCTCTGGGTTCCCTGGTTTAGCTCAACTTTGTTGGCTGTAATTTTCACATCGATTCCGAGGTCTACGTTTAAAATATTATTGGTGGCTACTCTTAAGTACGGTATCCCCCAATAAAACGCTATATCGTATTGGTCGGATTGCAGGGTCGAATTGAAAGGTATTCCTCCCGTAAAAGTTTTTCCGCCATAGACGAAGCTGACGACCTTATATCCGTCTGCAGAAAATCTGACCGGCGTTACCATCAAATAAACATTGGGCACAAAGTAGCCCGGTACCGTAAGCTTAAGCCTTCCGGTCATTCGGGTTTTCGAATCATATTTTAAGTCGTCATTGACATCCAGTGACGTCCCGTTGTATGACACGTGGCCCCCCGGGTCCTCCACTATGGCACCGAGCGTAGCTTCGACCCCAAAACCCGTTAAATCCCCGGCAAAGGCCACGGATAAGTGAATTGACGCCAACATCAGAACCGTTGTTAATAAAGCTATAGTTTTTACAGCTTTTAAATCCATCTGTTTTCTCCTCAAAATCTAAGTTCGGCGGCCTGTCTGCCGCTAATTTCATGACCAACTTTAACACTCCCAAGACTTTTTTGTAAACAAAAAACCGCAATGTTAAGCTACCTGGTATTATACCGAGTTGCATTCAGAAGTAAACGCAGGCGGCGAGGAGTAAGCGACGCCTCGTTATACTTTTGAATTAGAATTGGAATAATACCTTGTATTACTCAGGTTTTTTCTCTCTGCTGATTAATTCACAATAGACCTCCTCCAAGGTTATATCCTCAGAGGCCATAAAGACCAGAAGATGGTAAAAGAGGTCGGCCAGTTCATAGATTACCCGGTGTTTGTCGTTCTCATAGGCCGCCAAAATGGTCTCAACCGCCTCCTCACCAAGTTTTTTTAAAATCCCTCCCCTGCCGGATTCCAATAACCTGCGTGTATATGATTGAGCGGCAGGTGCGGCTTTTCTGCTTAAAA
>JADFXO010000501.1 GCA_015233485.1 Nitrospirota bacterium | reverse complement strand
GACCGAAAAGATACAGGAATATCTTGCGGCGATTGGCAAGAAAGTCATGGTCTCGTTTTGCCCTGAGCGAATTGCGGAGGGAAAGGCAGTCTCTGAGCTTCGCGCGCTGCCGCAGATTGTGGCGTCTCAGAGTAGAGGGCGAGGAATCCCTTAAATTTGATAACCGTCCCCGTAGCCCTGAATTGCGCCTCCTTAGTGTCGTCAAATATGTCGAAGGTCGTCAGCTCCATCAGGGCGATAGACATCTGGCTGGCGATAAAACGTTTCCATATAAGCTCATAGAGGGCATAATGGTCAGGCGTGAGATGCTTTTTAACCGCCTCGGGTGGATACTCCGCGTATGTCGGCCTTATGGCCTCATGGGCCTCCTGGGCGGTCGCCTTCACCTTGTACTGGTGTGGTTTCGGCGGGACATAGTCCTTGCCGAAGGTTGTCTCTATATACTCGCGTGACCATTTAACGGCCTCAGGGGCTATTCTGGTAGAATCGGTACGCATGTAGGTAATAAGTCCTACCGCGCCTTTTTTACCAATCTCCACACCCTCATAGAGACGTTGGGCGGTGGACATAGTCTTTTTTGCGGAGAATCTTAATTTTCTTGAGGCCTCCTGCTGAAGCGTACTTGTTATGAATGGAGGCGAAGGGGTACGTCTTTTCTCCTTCCTGTCTATAGCCAGCAGGGAATAATTTCTTTTCTGAAGGGCTTCCTTAATAAGAGTGGCGTCTGTTTCAGAGGTTATCAGAAACTTGTTTTCTTTGCGTGCGGGGCCGTTGGATGTCTTAACAGAGCGCTCAATTACAGTCTCACCCTTGTATTTGAACAGGCGGGCGGAGAACTCCGGCTCGACACTCCCTACGTATTTAGCGGTTATAGACCAATACTCCTCCTGATTAAACGCCTCTATCTCCCTCTCCCTTTCAACCACTATGCGAACGGCTACAGACTGTACCCTTCCGGCGCTGAGGCCGTAGCTTATCTTTTTCCACAACAGGGGACTTAATGTGTAGCCAACCAGTCTGTCAAGCACGCGCCTGGCCTGCTGTGCGTAGACCTTATTCGTATCTATCAAAGACGGGGACTTCATGGCCTCTTTGACGGCACGTTCGGTTATTTCGTTAAACGTGACGCGGTATACTTTCGACGAGGCGGTCTCCGCGGCAATAGTCTCGGCTATGTGCCAGGCGATTGCCTCCCCTTCGCGGTCAGGGTCGGGGGCAAGGTATATGTTCGACGCCTTTTTGGCTGCCGCTCTGAGGTCGCTGATGACTTTTTCCTTTCCGGGTATGGTTATGTATTTCGGCGTATAGCCGTTTCCCGTATCAACGCCGAGTTCCTTTTTGGGCAGGTCGAGGATGTGCCCCACTGAGGCCTTTACAGAGAATCCCTTGCCGAGTATCTTCTCTATCGTCTTTGCCTTGGCCGGTGATTCCACGATTACCAGCCCGCCCGCGGCTCCATGTGATTCATTAGATTCGCTCATTTCAACAATTTCAACAGGGCCGGTTTGCGCGGCTTCCTTCTTTTTTCTTAGTGCCATGATATCCTTTTGCCATTGCCGAATATCAGCGAATATATGTCGTCTCTGTCCATATACGTGTCTTTTGAGACGACATACGCAAGAAACGCCTTCAGCGTATCAATGTCCTCATCGCTCATAATGTCAAGTCCTTCAAGATTTGACAGGTCATCGTATAAGTCAGTGATATTATAGTCATCAATGGCCATTTTTATCTTTGATTCATCAAAGTTCATATCGCTGCTGATTATCTCGTTGGCGATTATCCTTAGCAGTGTCACAAATCTCTTATACATTTATTACCTCCAGGCCGTTAAACAAGCTGAAACTTTTTTCCATCGATTTGTTTAATCACTCCCTTTATTTCAAGACCTAATAATAATGTAAGTACCTCGTTTGAAGCAATACCGCTGTGGCGAATTATTTCATCTATGTGTATAGGCTCATAGGAGATTTGCGCACAGAGCCGCTTTTCCTCCGCATCTAGTGCAATTTCGGCCTTCTTGCCGCATTTTACAAAACCCTTCAATATATGTCTTAGCTCTTCAACGATGTCATCGGCGCTTTGGACGAGTTTTGCCCCCTTCTGGATCAAGCTGTGCGTACCGGCAAAAGATGACGACATAATATTGCCGGGCACGGCAAAAACCTCTCTGCCCTGCTCAAGGGCAAATTCCGCTGTAATCAGCGCCCCGCTCTTTTGCGACGCCTCAACGACGAGCACCCCAAGCGAAAGTCCGCTTATCAACCTATTTCTAACGGGGAAGTTTTCCCTCAAGGGCTTAGTGCCAGGCAAAAACTCCGACACAACCGCCCCCTCTTCAATTATCCTCCGGTATAGCCACTCGCTCTCAGGGGGATAAACGACGTCAACCCCACAGCATAGCACGGCTATCGTGCTGCCATTGTTTTGTATGGCCTTTCTGTGTGCCGTCGTGTCAATGCCCCGCGCCATTCCGCTTACAATCGTAAACCCCATTTCGACGAGCTGCGCCGTAAATCTCTCCGTAACGCTTATCCCATAGTGAGAGGCCTTTCTCGTCCCAACTATGGCAATGGCAT
>JADFXO010000500.1 GCA_015233485.1 Nitrospirota bacterium | reverse complement strand
TTCTACTTCTTCAACATAACTCCTGTCCATACCACTGATGATACTACTGTCGATTCATAATTGTCCAGAATTATTTGATTTGCCCTGTCCCTCCTTGGTTTTAAGGCCAGAATAAATCCACCGTGGGCAGCGTCATATACGCTGTCATTGAGGCGCATGAGTATGTTATATTTATGTCTGTAACGCGTGATGAGGATACTATCAATCGATACGTCTGGCTCTGTTTGCGGGGCGGCAGTTGTTGACTCAGCTGCCGGGCTGCTGTCATGTGCGTCTGTTAATCTTGACGCCGTTAAAAGCGCTCACTCCGCATATTTAATGACCATTATTGAGTTCATACTGAAGGAGGCCGCTCTTGATGTCCGCGATATGGACGCGTTTGCCGTTGTAGTTGGACCGGGTTCTTTTACGGGGCTGCGTGTGGGGATTGCCACGGTTAATGGCCTATGTTACGCCACAGGCAAACCGGCGGCGGCAGTCTCTTCGCTTGAGGCGCTGGCGTGGAATTTCCCGTTTGCCGCATGTCCGGTTTGCGCGATAATCGACGCGCGCCAGGGCGAGGTCTACGCGGCGGTGTTTGAATGGTCAGACGGCGGGTTTAATACAATTGTGGGGCATCAGATTCTTAGTATACCCGATTTGCTGGCCATGAGGGTACTTAACAAGGGTCGGGTGATTTTTACAGGTGGAGGGGTCAACGCGCACAAATTCGCGATTACCGGCGCCCTCGGTGGCGCGGCATTTTTTCTCGAAGCAGATAAGACCCACATATCGCCCTATGTCGTTGGTACGCTTGGACTGAAAATGGCGGCACGCGGTGAGTTCGTCCATGAGCTTAGGCCGGTTTATATAAGAATGCCGCTTGCCGTTGCGAGACTCAAAAGTGCCGGCGGCTGAAATTGTGATAAGTGATATGACCGGGCCGGATGTGGCCAGGGTCATCGAAATAGAGAAGTTATCGTTTACGCATAAATGGTCTTTGAATGACTTCACGTCGGAGGTGCTCAACCCGGACTCTATTTGTAAGATGGCATGTCTTGGTGATGGCAGAGCCATAGCCATTGGCTATATTTGTGTCCGCATGATGGTTGATGAGGCGCATATACTGAGACTTGCCGTGCATCCCGCCTTCAGGCAGAGGCGGGTCGGGTCTCTCCTTGTAAAATATATCAAAGACGAGGTTTTAAGGGATTTTAAAGGTAAAATAATACTTGAGGTGCGTATGTCTAACATGGCGGCCATAAGGCTTTATGATTCGCTTGGATTTAAGAACCTGTACATAAGAAGGCATTACTACGCCGGGCCGGAGGAGGACGCCATTGTGATGGCGTTCGATTTAGATAACCGCGGTTGGCCTATTGGAGAATCCTTTCAATCGTGTCCATCAGAACACCGATGCTTATAGGTTTAGCGATATAGTCGATAAAGCCCTCGTTGATGAATCTCTCCCTGTCACCTTCCATGGCGTAGGCTGTCAGTGCAACAACGGGGGTTTTCAACAGCGGCGCTATTTGTTTTATCTTCTTAAGCGCGGCAACGCCGCCCATGTGCGGCATGTTTATGTCCATCAGGATGAGGTCAGGGATGTGCTGTTCAGCCAGCGCAACGCCATCCGCGCCGTCAAATGCCTCAATTACGGTATAACCCCTTCGTCTGAGGACTTCACGTATGAATTTCATATTCAGTTCGTTGTCTTCAATTACTAGTATTTTTTTCAAATCCCGCCTCCAATTGTTTATTTACAGGTATAGTAAACCTAAACTCAGCACCCTTCATCCACTGGCTCTCAACGCGGATAGTGCCTCCTTGGGCCTCAATGAGTTTCTTGCTCAGGGCAAGGCCTAGTCCTGTCCCCATGTGCTGCAGCTCCTCTGTGGTATCAAGTTGTTGAAATTCAGTAAAGAGCTTTGACAGGTCTTCTGCCCGAACCCCAGGGCCTGTGTCTTTGACATATATCTCGGCCAATTGCCGTCCATTCGTATTGATTATAACTGCCCCGACAGTTATCGCCCCTCCGTTTGGGGTGAATTTAACCGCGTTACTCAACAGGTTTGAAATTACCTGCCCCAGTCGCCGTTCATCTGCGTAGACGGTGTGGACGTCGTCGTGTATTATCGTTGACAGGGAAAGATTACGTTTGAGGGTCTTCTCTTTGAAAAGGTTTATGATACGTTCTATGACCGTTCTTACATCGACGTCCACAAATTTCAAATCATGCTTGTCGGCCTCGATTTTACTGAGGTCGAGGATGTCGCTTATGAGGGAAAGGAGCATGTGGCCGCTGTCGAATATGTCGTTAATGTATTCTTTTTGGTCTGGTTGCAGCTCCCCCGCAATCCCAATATTGAGCATCTCGGAAAACCCTATTATGGCGTTAAGCGGCGTTCGCAGCTCATGGGACATGTTGGCAAGGAACTGCGACTTTGCCCTGTTAGCGGCGTCGGCCATTTCTTTTGCGCTTATAAGTTCTCTGTTCGTAAAGCAGAAGAGGTGCAATATAAAAGATTGATGGAAGAACATCATTATCTTGGCTTTCTTCCCAAGATAGGAGAAACGTTGTGGTATGTAGTGCTATGGCGTGAAGAGTGGGTAGCACTGT
>JADFXO010000004.1:9901-32888 GCA_015233485.1 Nitrospirota bacterium | reverse complement strand
CGGATACCTTGATCGTACAGTCAGATGGCACGACAGGAATTATCATCAGCGTGTCTACGTCAGCAACGGAGTGGTTCATACCAGAACATACATTCCTCACATATATCGTGGTATAGTTTTAAATCAATATGTCCCGAACGTGTATTATACGCCCGCCTATTATCAATATGCATATACGCCATGGGTTCAGCCTGTCGTATACGGTTGGCCAGTGACAGATCCATGGTATGGATACTACGCAGGTTACTTCACACCCCTTGCCGCATACCCGAGCCCGTCTCTTTGGCTTGCTGATTACATGTTATCTGAAACAATGCATACAGCATATATGGCTCAAGCTGAAACAATGCAGACGGCAGATGTGGCGCCAGCGGAGTATAACGAGCAACCGCCGTATCAATATGCCGAAGCCGAAGCGCCGATGCCTGCCGCATATGCTCAAACCGACACCCCTATAACTCCTGAGGTAAGGGATGTAATTGCAGAGAATATCAGGGTGCAACTGGAGCAGGAGAAGTTGGCCGCGAATGCTTCAAACCCTGGGGCAAACGACGGGCAAGTCCCCAAAGGGCGAGTCCGTTCTAAACGCCACTTCGTGGTAGCAAGCAATCTTGACGTCGTAACAACCGGCGGCGGTAGTTGCGTCCTGAGCGCTGGTGACGTTATACGGCTCAATGGAACTCCGCCTGAAGGATCCCGTGCGGCTGAAGCTCGCGTGGTGAGCAGCAGGCGTTCAGACTGTCCTGCAAGCTCGATGGTGAATGTGGCGTTCAACGAGCTTCAGGAAATGGACAACTCCATGCGGGAAAATATTTATGCCGGACTTGAGATGATGAGAACGAAAAATGGATTCCCATCAGCGCCGTCTAATTCATTGGCCACCGTAGAAAATAAGGATGTGGCGGGAATGCCAAACTCCAACGAGAATGTAGTGGCTATGCTGGCAGCCCAGCAAAACGAGGCGGACGAGGCTGAAAAGCAGACGCTGGAATCAGCTTTTAGCGAAGAGAAGAGCGCACTAAACCAACGCGAAACGGGTGACATGGAACTGATGGCGAAAGCAGGGCAAACGCGCTAGAAAAATAAAGCAGAAATTGCCCATGCAGTTAGCACTATTAGAGGGTTTCCTGGATTCCTGCTTTTGCAGGAATGACAGGAAAAGAAGCGGGAATGATAGAAAAAGAAACGGGAATGACAGATTAGGAGTACATGTGTTCTGTCTTGTCTGTCATTCCCGCGAAAGCGGGAATCCAGAAGAGGAACTTTCGATTGTGATTTTCTCGTATGCGTTTGCCCTGATGGCAAGAGTAATGCAATAGCGCCCCTTAGGGGCTGCGTGATATAATGAACTTTTGGAGGGAGCGATGAAAAGGCTTTTTATGTCATTACTAATTGTAACGCTGGCCCTGGTTTTAACTATTCCACGCATGGTCTTTGCCGCAGAGGTTGAGAACGTGAAGATAAGCCAAGTCGGCAATAACGTGGTAGCAACCTACGATTTAGTGGGAGAGAAAGGCGGGAAATCCGATATAATCGTCAATATCACCATTGGCAACGAAAAACGAAACTCTGACGAGTTAAGTCTCACAGGCGACTTTGGAAAGGGAGTAAAAGTAGGCAAAGGAAAGAAGATTGTTTGGAAGGCAAAGAAGGACTTACCGGCTGACTTTGATGGAGACTTGCGCTGGGATGTGAAAACTGACAGCCAGGTGGCAGAAGAATTGGAACGTTCAAGGGCTGAAGAAAAGAAAAAGAAAGAGATAGAAGATAAAAAGGCTGAGGAAGATAAAAAGAAAGAGCTGGAAAGACAGCAGGCACTTCAGCAGGAGAAACAACGCGCACAGGCTTGCGCATACAATTGTAATACGAGTTCTCTTTATGGTGAATGTGTGAGTGATTGCGATGGGAATACGATAGATATGCTAGTTGACTGTGCAAAATATAGTACAAGCGAAAGAGCTTGTCGCGCCGAAGCAGAGTCTGCAGGCCGTCGTTGCAGAGGACTATGTGAAGCTCAGAACCAGCGCTGCCTTGATAGCTGTGTCGATGACGGGCCATAATGAAGTAATATCTATAGTTATACTTTTGAAATCTACGTCACGGCGGTTCAGGTACAGAAGATCATAAATTGGAGTTATGTGGCGGTGGTGACAAGGGGGCACCTTTGAGTTAGATAAAATTCGTTGATGGATGACTTTTGGAGGGAACGATGAAAAGCGTTATGTCGTTGCTAATTGTAGCTGTGGCTCATTTTTTCACCGTCTCAAGCATATCATTTGCCACTGAGATTAAGAACCTGAAGACAACACAGAGCGGTAACGATGCTATTGCCACCTACGACCTTGTGGGCGGGGAAGGAGAGAATGAGGCAGAGGTGACGGTTGCCATTACTGCAGGCAACGACAGGCTCACAGCAGCCCATCTTCATCTCACCGGTGATTTCGGCAAGGGTGTGAATGTAGGCATAGGGAAGAAGATTATATGGAATGCTACTAAGGACTTACCGGCTAACTTCGATGGTGATTTGAGCTGGGATGTGCAAACCGATAGCCAACTCGCAAAAGAAAAAAATCGATTAGAACTTAAAGAGATAAGACGTAACGAAATTTCTAGGATACAGAGAAAGTCTGAATGCTGCGCGAGATGCAATGACCGTTATTACTCGTGCACATCTGAATGTCGCGATAAATATCTCTATAGAGGATCGTCAACTAATGAGCAGAAACAATACGACCTTTGTAAGAAATCCAACTGTTCCGAGGATGAACAAAATAAATGTATTGAAAAATGTCAATAACCTTGAGACAAATTCTACCTTTCTGTCACGCGTGATGGAAACAGTTAGAAATTAAAAGATATAATTTGTTACCAAAGAATATAGAGATAACTGATGGACATAAAATAACTTTTGGAGGAAACAAATGAAAAGACTTATTATGTCATTACTATTTGTAACTGCGGCTCTGATTTTAACTATTCCAAGCATGGTCTTTGCCGCAGAGGTTAAGAACGTAACGGTAGGGCAAGTCGGCAAAAATGCTGTTGCCACCTACGACCTTGGTGGCGGAGAAGGAGAGACGGAGGCAGAGGTGACGGTTACCATTACTGCCGGTAACGATAGGCTCACATCTGACAAACTCCATCTCACCGGTGATTTCGGAAAGGGAGTGAAGGTAGGTACAGGAAAGAAGATTGTTTGGGATGCGACGAAGGACTTGCCGGCTGACTTTGATGGTGATTTGAGTTGGAGTGTGGAATCTATTGCAAGTTTTCAGAAGGGAATAGCCTATGTTGCGGGTCATGGTGGTCATATTGCTGTAATAAATCTAAAGAATGAAGATGTTGCGTTCATACAGACAGGCAAACCACTATTTGGAATTTTGTTATCTCCTGATGGAAACACTATTTTTGGTTTTACTGGGGATGGTTATGTTAAAGAAATTAGTGTTATAACAGGCATACAAACATCATGGATTAAACTGGGTAAGAAACTTCATGGATCAGCTTTTGCCCCTGATGGTATGATCTGGACTACTGATATGAATGATGGGAATATATATATTTATGATCCGAAAACACATAAACTATCTGATAGTTTCTCTGTCAGCAAGAGCACTTGTGGCGTAAGTTTCTCGAAAGATGGCAAGACAGCCTATATTGCCGATATGCCAGGCGGTTTTATAAATATCGTTGATGTAGATAAGAAACGTGTTGTAAATACTATCAAAAGCGTTGGAGATTTTCTTCATCTGAGTAGAACCAATCATTCGTATACAGAACTTTGGCAAACTGACGGAAAGGAATTAAAAAATGGAAAGCTTTTTGGCGTTGGTTATGCTGATAGAGGCGGCGTTGATGGTACTGTGCAGATAATTGATACTACCACACTCAAACTGAAAAATGTTATTACAGTTGTAAGTGGAAACATAACAGATATTGATTTTACTCCTGATGATCGATATGCACTGGTAGGTTCAAGGCAAGTCCCCACAATTGATGATAGCGGAATATCAATTGTTGACACAAAAACTGAAAAGATACTGAAAACCTATTCTACTTGTAAGAAATGTCATGATGAAAAGGGTGTTACAGTCCAACAAGATACAGACTCAGGTAGATCATATCTCAGCGCCATCCAAGTTAATTGGCAACAGAGCGACATTCCCAATAAAGCAAAAAGATAACGATATAACACTATACAGTTGAGTGTTCTACCGATGTATAGAGCTGATGAGCCTAATAGGATAATGCCCCTGTGGGGCTGTATAAATGATTCACTTTTGGAGGGAAACAAATGAAAAGACTTACTATGTTACTACTGATGTTAACAGTTGTTCCGTTTTTAACCATTCCGTGCATTGCCTTTGCCGCAGAGGTGACAAATCTGACATTAACTCAGGTAAAGAACACCATTGTTGCCACCTACGACTTAGTGGGGGAGGCAGGCGAGAAATCCGATGTAATCGTCAACATCACCGTAGGCAACGAAAGACGCGGTGCTGAACAGCTCAGCCTCACAGGCGACTTCGGCAAAGGAGTGAGGGTTGGCAAAGGAAAGAAGATTGTTTGGAAGGTACTGAAGGATTTTCCGCAAGGTTTCGCAGGAGATCCGCAGTGGGATTTGGATACTGTTAGTCAGGTGGTAGAAGAAAAAAATCAAATAGAAGTTGAACAAAAATCCTACACTTACCCTAATGGAGATAAATACGTTGGCCAGTGGCAGGGTGGTAAATTTATTGGACAGGGCACTTACACCTGGTCTAACGGAGATAAATACGTTGGAGAGTGGAAGGATGATAAAAAGCACGGGCAGGGCACTTACATGTATTCTGATGGAAAGACATATGTCGGAGAGTGGAGGGATGGTAAGAAGCACGGACATGGAACGCTCACATGGCCTGATGGCAGGAAATACGTTGGAGAGTGGAGGGATGACGATTTCTTTGGACTGGGCACTTACACCTGGTCTCATGGAAAGGCATACGTCGGAGAGTGGAGGAATGGCACATTCATTGAACGATGACGGGTCTGTTAAAGGAGGGAAACAAATGAAAAGGCTTATTATGTTATTGCTGATTTTAACGGTTGTTCCCTTTTTAACCATTCCGCGCATAGCCTTTGCCGCTGAGGTGACAAACCTGAAATTAACTCAGGTAAAGAACACTATTGTTGCAACATACGATTTGGTGGGAAATCAAGGCGAGAAATTTGAGGTAATCGTCAACATCACCGTAGGCGACGAGAGGCGTACGGCTGAGGAGCTCAGCCTCAACGGTGACTTCGGCAAGGGAGTGAAGGTAGGCAAAGGAAAGAAGATTGTTTGGAAGGTAATGAAGGATTTTCCGCAAGGTTTGGCAGGAGCACCACAGTGGGATCTGTATACTGGTAGTCAGGAGGTAACGGGAAGTAATGGCCGCGGTGAAAGCCGCCCGGAGTCGGGATATGTTGAACATGGAACGTACACGTTTCCCAATGGAGATATGTACGACGGCCGGTGGAAGAATGATAAACCAAATGGGCAGGGGGCGTTAACCGGGTCTGATGGGACTAAGATTGTATCGCCGCCGTCTGACCCGCACGCACTTGAGGGGACTATCAACAAGGCACTTAAGAACGCCGGACTTACAAAAGTCACTGCCGAGGTCAACGAAAACCTCGAAGTTACGCTACAGGGAACGGCATCAAACTCGAAAGATAAAGGCAAGGCATTCGATGCAGCAAAACATACAAAGGGCGTTAGTAAAATAACGGACAAGGTTTTTGTCGTCGAACCGTAAAAAGGAGGGCTCAGTGATGAGGAGTTTTGCCAATTTGCGATGCCTTTAAAAATCAAGGACTTACGATTAGAACAAATTTATCCTGCCTGAACTGCCAGGGCAAACGCATTAGAAAATTACTATAGAAAGTTCATAGACTGGATTCATGGCAACAGCATAAGGATTAACGACGAAGGGGGATAATCCCCCTTCACCCCGTATTCTCGCACATGTTTTACCTGTTGAATTTGGGCTGCCGCCGCCAAGACGGGGGATTATCCCCCCGTTGGCGGCTTCGGTACTCCGGCTTAAGGCTATTATAGCTCGGTCTGGAAAGAAGGAACTTTTGCTTTATTTTTCTAATGCGTTTATCCTGCTGCCCCCTATGCAACTTCTTACCCCTTCATGATATACTATGCCGTGGAAAAACACTTGGACGATATCGAAGATCCAAAGGCTCGAATCGACAGGCTCGTTGAGGAACTCAACCACCATAACTACCTATATCATGTCCTCGATGCCCCTGAAATCTCTGACAAATTCTATGACGGAATGTTTCGCATTCTGCTCGAATTAGAGAGAGATACGGGTTATATACCCCCCAACTCACCATCGTTAAGGGTCGGCGCCCCGCCGTTAGATAAATTCGACAAGGCAGTACACTCTATTCCTATGCTCTCGCTTGACGATATTTTTTCGTTTGACGAAGTGTTTCTCTTTGACCAGCGTGTGAGAGATATTTTAGAGACTGCCGATGTTGTCTATACCGCCGAACCAAAATACGACGGGCTTGCCGTTGAGCTTACCTACGAAAACGGCCGTCTTATAAGGGCGGCAACGCGCGGCGACGGCACAACCGGCGAAGATGTTACGCAAAACGTCATGACTATTAAGACCGTCCCCCTGTCTATTACGGGCGATGACGTCCCTGAGCTTATTGAAATACGCGGCGAGATATTTATGACTAAGGCGGACTTTGACGCGCTCAACAAGGGCCGTGAGGAAAACGCCAAGTCCCTGTTTGCCAATCCACGAAACGCCGCCGCCGGAGCTGTCAGGCAGCTTGACCCCGCTATTACAGCGCAGAGAAAACTCCGCATCACCTGCTACGGCACGGGAATAATCAAAGGCCTCACGCTCACCTCACAAACTGAACTTGTAAGCTGGCTGAAAAAACACCGCTTTCCCACACCCTATCGCTTTCAATCGGCTAAAGGCATCTACGAGGCCACCGACTATATAAGAGAAATGGAGACGGCCAGGGCAGGGCTTCCCTTTAACATCGACGGCGTTGTGGTTAAAGTAGATGAGTTTGCGCTCAGGCAACGCCTTGGTGAGAAGACCAGGTCGCCTCGCTGGGCGGTTGCCTATAAATATCAGGCACATCAGGCACAGACGCGCATTATAAATATCGTCCCAAGCATCGGCAGGACGGGCGTCATCACCCCCATCGCCATACTTGAGCCAGTCTTAGTCGGCGGCGTAACCGTGTCGAGGTCTACGCTTCACAATTGGGACGAAATCAGGCGTTTGGAAATCCGCACGGGCGATACTGTCATAATCGAACGGGCAGGGGATGTCATCCCTAAGGTTGTTTGCGTTCTCAGACATGATGCCGCGTCAGACACACAGCTTGCCGAGCCGGAGGTGTGCCCTGAGTGCGGCTCAAAGGCGGTCAGAGAAGAAGGTGGTGCGGTGCTTAGGTGCGTCGGGCTGAACTGCCCGCCGCAGCTTCATGGCCGTATCATTCACTTCGCTTCACGTGCGGCGCTCAACATTGACGGACTCGGAGAAAAAATTGCAGTCCAGCTCTTTGAAAGCGGGCTGGTCAAAGATTTCACGGACATTTTCAGGCTCACGAAAGAAGACCTCGAAAAACTCCCGCGCTTCGCTGAAAAGTCGGCCGTTAATCTCATTCAGGCCATAGAGAAAAGCAAGGCCGCCACACTGTCGCGTTTTATATTTGCGCTCGGCATTCGGCACTCCGGTGAGTTTGCCTCCCGGCTCATAGCACTACACTATGAAACCATTGAGAGCCTTTACGGCGTAAAAGCGGATGCCCTCAGCTTGATAAAACAAATGGGAGACAAGACATCTTCGGCAATTGCGGAGTTCTTCGCGGACGAGAGAAATATAAAGACAATAGAGACGCTCAAGACATTGGGGTTGACAATAACAAACCCCGACTACGGCGCCGTTGAATATAAAGATGAATATAAAGATGAGTATAAAGATAAAGACACTACTGATGTTAAAGATGCCGGGAGGAGGCTCGCCGGGCTTACGTTCGTTATCACCGGCACACTGCCCGTGGCGCGCAAAGATGTCGAAGGACAAATACGTGGCGCAGGCGGCGCAGTCTCGCCTTCGGTGTCAAAACAGACCACCTGTCTCATAGCCGGAGAGTCCCCTGGCTTTAAACTCGACAAGGCGCGTGCCCTCGGCGTAAGAACCGTATCCTACGACGAATATCTGGCCATTTTCTGGCCATTCTCTGAGTAGAGAAATGTTCCTTCTTTGGGTAAGGTAATGGGCAGCGCTAGTATTCGACGTACTTTGCGATAACTTTACCGACAATTCTCAGGTCTTTTCTGTCCCTTCCGCTGATAATGATGTCGTCATAGTCGGGATTCAGCGGTTTAAGAAGCACGCTGTCGTCAAGTATCTTCAATTTTTTCAACGTCACCTCATCGCCAAACTTAGCTACGACATAATCGCCGCTCACGGTGGCCAGAGAGGGGGATACGACAACAAATTCGCCGGCCTTAAACTCAGGCTCCATACTGCTGCCTTCAACCAGTAAACCAAACGCGTGCTCATCTTTAGTATCGTAAGCGAGCCATTTATCGGCATAGCCGGGTTGGAAGATGTCAACCGCCTCGTGCCATAGGCCTGCCTTGACCCATGAGATAACAGGTACCTTTCGGGCCTTTTTTAATTTCGAGTGGCTTATGTTGGTATCCGAGTAGAAGTCTTCCTCCGGGATTCCAAGTGCCTTTGCGATTCGGCTGATGTTTTTCTTGCCAAATCCGCGTTTGCCTGTCATATAGGCGTTTAAGTTTTGGGGCATGACGCCAATCATTGCAGCCAGTTCCTTCTGCTTGATACTGCGCTGTTGAAGTATCCTGATAATCTTATTTCTGACGCGTTCATCAATAGCCGTGTTCATAGTATGAGTATGATAGCGCAAAGGGGGGCAAAACATACATTATTCGCCATGTATTTATGCGATAGCAGAGTAAGGTAAATTGTATTATAGGTAAAACTAATTAAATATTATGTGTTGACACATAATATATTATGTGTTATATTAGGGTATGCGGCTGAGGTCTACCACCCCGGCGGCAGCTCAACGGCAATAAGATTTAGTGAAACTCGCAAAATATTGAGCCTTTATGCGGCTCGAAGACTACGGCCCCAGGCCGTAACAAGGAGGAACAGATGGAAGAAAATGAGGTGTCAAAAAAGGGTGCCGCGTTGGCGGTATCCTGTATGCGGTGCAAAAAATACATAAGCTGTAACGAGACATGCGTATATGTCGATAGGATTTTGCCGGTTAATTCCCATACGAAAGAAATATTGACATCCGACGACAATGTGTTGATGCGCGACTACAAGGAGGTATTGAACGAACTCAGGGAAGTCAGGGAGATGAACAAAAAAATCAACATTGGAAAGATCAGACAAATAAAAGACATCAGGCTTCGCGCGATAGCCTCAATGATATACAGCAAAATCAGTATATTTGAGATAGCCGCGCTGCTGGATAAGTCTGTCTCGCAGATATACAGAATAGTAAACAGTGGGGCGTCACAGGCCTGAGTTGTCAGGGTGTCTCTTCAGGAAGGTCCGGCACGATGGATAAGCGGAGCATCGGAATCTCACGATTTCCTCTCTTTTCATATACAGGTGCATGGACCTTCCACAGATGGGGCACTTCGGCCTGTCTTTAAGTTTATCAGGCACGGCGCCGATGGAAAACTGCCTCCCGCAGCCCAGGCATAAACGCCGCAGTTTACCGCTTTTCGTCTTCCCGTATTTATAGGACGCGTCAAGGCCGCATACAGGGCATTTTACTTGTGATTCTTTCACCTACGACACCCCCGCAGCTATTATACCACAATATGATTATGCGGCGGCAAGTCCCTTGCGGTTAATTATGGCGGATTCCCCCTTAGTCCTCGAAAACGTCTTTGATATTGACTTGCAACCCTTCAATGACCTTAGATGTAACCATACCTTCAATCTCCGCTATGGAGTGTGTCTTGTACCTATCGCCTTCAATAGTTAAAATCTCAATTGACTGTAATTCCGGTATGACTATCCAATACTCCGGCACTCTGTATTTTTCATAAACAGCTCTTTTCACAACCATATCCATTTTATAAGTCCCTGGTGATAGAATTTCACACACCATGTCCGGCACTCCGCGTATCCAGTCCTGCTCAATACCGGAGTTTTCATTCCTAATAAATAATATGTCGGGCTGAAGCCGATTGATTCCTTCCTCAAAGATCACATCAAGGGGGGACAAATAAACCTTCCCTAATGCCTTGGCCGTCTTGACGTGACGGCGTATAATATCAGCTAAATTAAAAACAACATCCTGATGTTTTCTAAATGGACTTGGCCCCACAACTTCCTCCCCGTTGATAATCTCCGTTAAGTCTAAGTCCCTTTCAAGCGTTTGCATGATGATATTCTACCCCCAAACATACTGGTTTGTCGATGGCGTATTTTAAGAAGTGTTGCTGCCTTGTTATCATCATTTTCATTAACCCGCATTTACCAATCTTTCAGCACATTGGGGCGGCCGCCCTTTTTTTCCCTGTCGTCGATCATGCCGCGGGGGACGTTGTCCTGTTTCAGACCTTCAAGGAGCATATCGGCCTCATCTTTGGACATTGGCGGGGGGGCAGTGCCTTTCATATCCTGCGTTTTTTCAGGATGCGGCGTAGGTGTACTCTGATTGGGTTGTTTGCCGTCCTTGCCGTTTTCGTCTTTTGCTTTGTCCTTGTCTTTATCCTTGTCGTTGCCGTTTTTGTCTTTATCCTTATCTTTATCCTTGTCGTTGCCGTTTTTGTCTTTATCCTTATCTTTATCTTTGCCTTTATCTTTATCGTCTTTCTTTTCGTCTTTTTTGTCATGGGGTTTTTGGTTTTTTAGTTTTTCTTTCAGTTGCTGGATTTTTTTATTAGTGAGTTCGTAATTACGCCTTGCGTCTGTGTCGGTGTCATTGAGTTCAATTGCCCGTTTATAGTATTGGAGGGCGTTTTCGAATGAGGACATGGCCTCTGAGGGATTTTTTTCTTCCTCAATGGATTTCCCAATCATATACTGGGAGTTGCCTGCGTTATAGGTTGAGCGTGTCTCAATGGCTGGATTTTTGGTTGACATGGATTTTATGAAATGCCCGAGTGCCTTCTGATAATCCCCCTTATTGTACCAGGCCGTGCCGGCGTTGTAATTAAGTACGTCTGAGTCAGGGGTCTTCTTTAGGGCCTCGTCGTATTTTTTTATCGCCTTGTCGTATTTCCCCTCACGATTCAGGCGGTTGCCTTCGCTGCCCGCGTCCTGAAATATACCGGCCTCAGATGCGCCGGCCAGCAAGACCAGCGTCAAGGCCGTGAGTATAATGCCGGCAGCTCTCATCTTGTCCGCTTCCTATCTGGCAGAAGGGCCTCTATCATAAGTAGAATAAGGGCTAGGGCAAGCGGGTACTGGAATCGTTCGTTATAGCGCCTTTCCATCTTCTCTTCTGTTTCTTTTTTGTCAGCGCGGGAGAGTTTCTCGTCATAGATGAGTTCGAGGCCGACTCCGGCGTTGCCCGCCCTGACGTAGCTGCCACCCGTTGTTAAGGCAATTTTTTCAAGCGTGCCCTCATCAAGGCGCGATTTTATCATATTGCCCTCGCTGTCTTTTAAGAATTGTACGCCGCCTTTTTCGTCAGCCACCTGAATAAGTTCTCCTTCCGGCGTGCCTATTCCAACGGTATATATTCTCATCCCCGCGTCTTTTGCCCTTTCGGCGGCAGCCATCGCGTTGCCCTGAAGGTCTTCGCCGTCGGTAATTAATATCAGAGACTTGTCTTTTGATGGATTATCCTTGTAGATTGTTATGGCCTCGTCAATAGCGCTTGCGATGTCTGTGCCTCCCACTGGGATAGAATTTACACTCAGGTCGTTCAATGCAAGTATAAAACCATTATAGTCAACCGTAAGTGGTGAAAAAAGAAATGCCTTGCCGGCGAACCCTATAAGACCGACGCGGTCACCCCTGAGTTTTTTAATCAAGTCGTGTACCGCAAATTTGGAGCGTGCAAGGCGGTTGGGTTTGACGTCTGTGGCAAGCATACTTTTCGACGTATCTATGGCTATCAGAATATCGGACACTCGGCGCTTGACCTCCTCCAGATGAAACCCCCACTGAGGCCTCATTAATGCCGTTACGCACAATAACACCGCCACGCTGACAAGGGCAGCCTTAAAATACTGCCGTTGCAGGGACAACCCCATAGTTAAATTGCCCAACAGGCCGGAGTCTGCAAACCTGTGAAGCGCCCTTTTACTGGCCCTAAACGCCAGTATATAAAACACTGCCGCCGCTGCCGCCGCCCACAACAGATACGCCGCCTGATAATTCCCAAACCTCACGGTATCCTCCTCAGGATGGTCGTCTTTAGCCCCGTCTCAAGCAAGAGCAATGCCACGGCCGCGATTAAAAAATAATGGAAAAACTCCTTGTACTCAAAGAACCGCTTTTCCTCAAAGCGCGTCTTTTCGAGTTTATCTATATCAGCGTAGATTTTCCTTAATGAGCTGAAGTCCGTCGCCCTGAAATATTGCCCTCCGGTAAGTCTGGCTATATCAGTAAGCGTGTCGTCGTCGACGTCGATTTCCACCTGTTGATAGACGATATTGCCAAGGGGGTCTTTCATCGGATATGGCACAGGGCCTTTGGCGCCTGCTCCAATCGTATAGACCCTGATGTTGAGCGCCCTGGCTGCCTCTGCGGCCGTCATCGGAGAGATTGTCCCCATGTTGTTTCTGCCGTCTGTGAGGAGTATGACTACTTTGGACGGTGACTTTGTGTCCTTTATCCTGTTAAGGGCGGCGGCGAGGCCGTTTCCTATGGCGGTGCCGTCCTCAAGCATCCCTATGTAGATACGGTCAAGATTCTTAAGGAGATAGTTATAGTCTGTCGTCAGCGGGCTTGCCGTATATGCCCTCGCCGCGAAGGCCACCATCGCTATCCTGTCGCCGTCACGGTTTTTTATGAAATCCCTCACCACTGCCTTAATGGCGTCAAGCCGGTTTTGTCTATTGCCTTTGTATGAAAAATCCTCCGCAAACATGCTCGTCGATAAATCAATGGCAAGGGCTATATCTATGCCCTTTGTCTCAACGGTGGTCTCCTCAAGGCGTTTTTGTGGCCGTGCAAGGGCAAGAATTATCAATATAACGGCAAGAATCCTTAAAATCACCAGGTACTTTGACGCCGTCGTCTTAAACGTAGGGGGGATGTCCTGCAGGAGCGTACCCGTTGAGAACCTGACCGCCGGCACGAATTGACTCCTCAGCCTCAGTATAAACAGGGCTGCCACTATGGGAATCAGCAGCAATACCAACGGGTCACCAAGTAAATAAACTCCATTGTGAAATTGCAGCCCGTTTAACAACGGCAGTTCCTTAATAAAATCCATCACGCGCGCCATCATGTTAAGGCAACTCCCTTGTCTCATCTACAAATTTTTGTGCCGATATAAAGCTCCCCCGAATCTCATCAAAGGACGGCCCGTATTGGGCAAATTTAACCATATCAGACCTGTTCAGGAAATCTTTCAACAGCTCCTTGTGCGTGCCTGATAGTTCCGCGGAATCCCTTACCATGAGCAGGAATTCCTCTGTGGTCATCTCAGGTGCCTTGAGTTTAAACCTGTCTTCAATATAATGTCTTACGATAGAGGAAAGCTCACTAAAAAACTCCTTTATCAGGCCTGCCTTGTCGAGGTTCTTTTCTTTTAGCCTCTGAAGAGCCTCATAGGCTACTTCATGCGCGCGGCGAGGCGGAGGGGGCAGCGCCTTTTTCGCCTTCCTTCGTTTTACTAAATAATAAATCAGTGCGGCAGCGGCCGCAATTAAAAGCGCTGCCGCGATGAGCCGCCAGTTCAGACCTTGCCAGCCCACGTCCTGAGGTCCTTTTATGCCGGCAATCTCCAGCGTATCGTTATCAAACAGCGTGCTTTGGATTGCGATGCGCACATCCGGCACGCTGTACTCTTTCGGCGTGCCCGCGGCCTTATCCTTTACTTTAACGCCGCCTAAGACATATTCTCCGGGTATAAATCCCCTCATTACGTACTGCATGGTGTATTCTTTATTAAAAAAAATGCCACGCGTCACAAGGGTAGACTTTACCAGCGTGAGGTTATCGGCATTGACTATGGGAAACCCCACGTCTTTGCCGTTTTTTACGGTTATTGAGTATATAAAACTCTCCCCGATGGCAACGACGTTTTTATTAGCCGAGGCCGTGACGTTGTCCCAAGCGGCGGAGGCGGCGCTGGTCATAATAAAAATCAATAATATAGCCAGGGCTGTCAGCTTCATTTTATCATAAAAACCCACTCTGGATTCCCGCTTTCGCGGGAATGACAGACAAGGAGAGACAAACGAACACCTAATTTTGTCATTCCTGCGAAAGCAGGAATCCAGAGAAGCCTCTACCGGTGTTAACTTCATCGGCATTTTATCGGCTCAGCCTCCTTTCTCTCATCCTGAAAAATCTTATCAGGGTCTTAATGTAGGGCACATCGGTGGTAATCTCTATGTGGTCAATGCCGCTTGTGCGAAAGAGCCGTTTACGCGCCTCAAAAAGCCGCGCGGCCTTTTCCTTATACTGCCCTCTTACGGCGGCGCTTGATGTATCAACGACAAATATCTTCCCCGTCTCGGCGTCCTCAAGCGTTATCATTCCGACATTGGGCAGGGCGAGTTCCACAGGGTCGGTAAGCGTTACGGCTATGACGTCGTGCCTTTTGTTGGCAATCGACAGCGCCTTTGAATATTCGGGGGCATGGAAATCGGATATAATAAACACGACGGCCCTTCGGCTGCTTACCTTATTCAGATATTCGATGGCAGCCGCTATGTCCGTGCCCTTGCCCTGCGGCTTAAAATAGAGGGATTCTCTTACAACCCATAAGACGTGCTTCAGCCCCTTGGCGGGCGGGATGAATTTCTCTATCTTGTCGGTGAAGGCGATAAACCCCACCTTGTCGTTGTTTCTGATAGCAGAGAGGGCCAGCACGGAGCTAAGCTCTGCGGCCAAATCCCGCTTTAGCCGCGTCGTAGTGGCAAAGACGCAGGATTGGGAAAGATCAAGGAGAAATATTATTGTAAGCTCACGCTCTTCGACGAATTTTTTGATGAACGGCTCGCCCATCCTCGCCGTAACGTTCCAGTCAATGGAGCGAATATCATCGCCGGGGGTGTACTGGCGCACCTCGTCAAATTCCATACCGCGGCCCTTGAAGACGCTCCGGTAGTGGCCGGTAAAGAAATCCGCGGCCATGCGGCGTGTCTTTATCTCCACCCTTCGGATGTTTTTAATTACTTCGTTAGGAAGCATGGCGATATGGTTACGGGACTTCCACTTCTTCGAGGATGCGGCGCACGATGTCCTCAGAAGTCTTGTCCTCGGCCTCGGCCTCGTAGCTGACGATGACACGGTGTCTTAATACGTCAGGGCCGATGGATTTAACGTCCTGCGGCGTGACAAAACCCCTGCCCTGGATAAAGGCGTATGCCTTGGCGGCAAGGGCAAGGTAAATCGTAGCGCGTGGCGATGCCCCGTACTGGATAAGTCCCGACAGCTCACCGAGCTTATAGTCCTGCGGCTTTCTTGTGGCAAAGACGATATCGACGATATATTTTTCTATCTTTTCGTCCATATAGACCTCATCAATGACCATGCGCGCGTTCATAATGTCGCCAGGGGTTACAACGGCAGAGGCGTTAATCTCCTTAGAGGTAAAGGCCATGCGTTTGAGGATTACGCGTTCCTCATCCTTATCGGGGTAGGTTAACTTTACCTTCAGCATGAACCTGTCGGTCTGGGCCTCCGGCAGGGGATATGTGCCTTCTTGTTCGATGGGATTTTGAGTTGCCAGTACTAAGAACGGTTCATTAAGTTTATATGTGTTGTCGCCGATTGTGACCTGCCGTTCCTGCATTGCCTCAAGCAGAGCGCTTTGAACCTTCGCCGGGGCGCGGTTTATCTCGTCGGCGAGGACGATGTTAGAAAAAACAGGGCCTTTTTTTGTTGAAAAAGTCCCGTCTCTGGGGTTATAGACCTGAGTGCCGATGATGTCGGCGGGCAGGAGGTCAGGCGTAAACTGTATGCGCCTGAAATCGGTCTTAATCGCCTGAGCGAGCGCCTTAACAGCGGTGGTCTTAGCCAGTCCCGGCACGCCCTCAAGCAGCACATGGCCGTTTGCCAGTATCCCAACAAGCAGCCTTTCAAGGAGATACCTTTGTCCTACAATGATTTTCTCAAGCTCTGACATGAGCAGGCTAATAAACGCGCTTTCCCTTTTAACCTTCTCGTTGATAAGTACAATGTCCCTATCAGCCATCTTCTCTGAGCCTCCTGTTTTAAATCTTAGACAACGATCACGCTATAATTCTATCACAGAGAGCCTGACAAATGCCAGACGGGGGCGATACTACGCCTCTGCAAAGATAACCGCATCATTCATTGACATAATAGCTTTTTGCTCAAGAATATAAGCTTCATACCTCTTTTGATTCGCCGTTAGAACTAAGGTATTTATCTTTTCCTGTATGGTTTTGTTTTTAAGTAATGGAATTTGAACCTGCGACATGTGTGTATCATCTATTTCGTCTACAACCGATCCGTATGTAAATCTCTTTATTAATTCATATCCATAATCCGATGATAGCCAGCAATAGACATAGCCAGCAATAGACTTATCCAATGGCACTATCCTAATTATATGCTCACTCGCAATCCAATTTTCCCAGTGCTTTGGCACGATTGTTATCCTTCCTATCGTTCCACTTCTTGTAACCAATATGAAATTTTCTTTTATTGTAAGTTCTTTTTTGATTCTGCTTGCATGATGAGTTAGCGAAAGGTATTTATTGTTTGAAGGGTCAAGTTCATGCAATTGCTTTCCACCGAAAAAGACTACACCCTGTCCTTCAATAACATAAACCCTTTTAAATCTGCCGGGAAGCATGATTTCTTTGCTTATCCTATTATCTCCCAATGTGGTTATCTCTCCAGCAGTTTCCTTTAATATGCCCATAATTGAATCTACAATTGGAATATGGTAAGATGAATCTAAACGGTTATTTAATCTACTTAGTTTCACTGTGTAGTTTTTAAATTCTGCCGTTTTATCATAGTAAATGGGTCTTATTTTTTCAATGGGAGGGAGTTTAAGTTCGGGGATCATCAATTTATGAGCCTCATCTATCAAGTCGTTAGATTCGTCTCGAAGTTCAAACGATTTTATAATTAAGCAGTCAATCTCTTTCCTGATGGCTATCGGGGCATCAGGTATCGGAATATTAGCTAAGTGCGCAGGCTCAATATGCTCGACAACAGCTCCATAGTTATTAGTATTAACGAGAGTGCGTCCAGTTTTTGTTTTCAGGAATGTATAAATATATCCTGTGTCATGCCCATCTTTTGCTTTTATTCTTAAAAGGTCATGGCTCAAAATGCACCCATTTAATGTCCTGCTGACCAGTGTGCAATTGCCAATAGTGCCGGAACATGTCATTAAAATCTGATTCTTAGTAACTCTTAATGATTCAATATCGGTTTCAGTCATTTCAGATATATATAAATAAGGTTTTGGATATATCTCATTAACTTGAGAAGGCTGGTAAATAGGAAAGTCCGACTTTTCTACAAATATTCTTTTAAACCGTGGCCTATGATAGACCGTGGCTAATCCGTTTTCTCCGCTAACCGTTTTATTTTTCCATCTATTCTTTTTTAAAACTTCCCTTGCGTGTTTTCCTTCTATGTTATACACGCTTGCCTCAAGTCTACAATCCCGTTCAATGACTTCAGATAAAGAAACCGTTGACCAGCTTAAATCCTCCTCCGGAATATCCTGTATTTCAACAATAGATAAGTCTTGAATTATTGCGTCATTTGACCTTACCATTCGATACCTTCTTGCAGCTTCCATTTTTTGAATACTTCTGCAACTAACGGGGTTTGATCGTCTATCACTTTCTTTTTTGATTGAGTTATTGCCGCCTTCTCATCATCAGCTGTCTCTCCAGATTCAATAATATCGACCTCTTCAGGGACAAGTAACTCGTTTCCTTGTATATCGCGTTTGAATATAGGATTGCCCCTCTTGTCATGGCCAATTCTATCAACGATTGCCATGAAGATGTTGTAATCCATAATCTTGCCTGACTTCGCCTCCTCATCCATTTCTTTCTGAGTTTTTTTCTTCAGGAATAGCACCGATGTTTGTGTGCCGTTTCGAGGTTGGAAAGTATCTGAGTGTAAGTCAATGCTTGCAATTACCTTTGTTCTCATCATAAGCCATTCGCGTATAAACCCAAGCCCTGGCGCACCCAATATAGAATCAGGAAGGACTATCCCTAGCCGCCCCCCCGGCTTAAGAAATTGTAAACACCTTTCGATAAAAAGCTGTTCAGGCGGGACAGAACCTTGAAGTCTGTTTGTTTTACGCCATCTTTTTGTGATTTTGTCCTTTTCCCATATATAGCCAAGTTCAAACTGCTCAAGCATCTGTGAATCTCTAATAGGAATCTTACTCCCAAAGGGCGGATTAGTAACAATAACATCAAAAAATTCTATTCCCTTATGGTTCTTTATATCCTTCAGGTTAATACCTAATGCGCTCGCCAACTGATTTTTGAATTCGTGCGACCACTCGTGCGGGGGTTTTAATGAATCGTTCTGAAGAATATTTCCACTTCCGTCATTGTTCATTACCATGTTCATCTTTGTTGCTTTAGTTAAGTCAGGGTTAATGTCAAAGCCAAAAAAGTTGTTTTTGGCTATCTCAACCACCTTGTCACGGACAATATTATTTTCCTCTGTTGACCATTCCCTCTTGGGCTTATTAAATTCCTTCGACATTGTGGCTTCGAGTTCTTCTCTTACCTTATTCATAGCGATAACTAAGAATCCGCCTGTACCGCATGATGGATCAAGCACTTTCTCATCTTGCTTAGGGGCTATCATACCGACAGTCATGTGCATTACGTTGCGCGGTGTGAAAAACTCTCCTCTGTCACCTCTCAAATTTGCACCTACAAGCTCCTCATATGCCTTACCTTTAATATCTATATGAGTATTAAGCAAACTATATTTTTGCAGCTCTGAAACGATATAAGCCAAACTGCGAGGTTGAAGTTTAATCTCATCATTACTGTCAAAGATGTTGCTATGCAGCTTCTTAACACGCTCAAAGATTTTTGCGATACGGTTTTTCACGGTCAACTGTCCATCTGGATTTGAACGCTCTTGGGAAGTTGTGTAAAACTCTAAAGGTTTTGGGATGTCTTTTTCATCGGCAATTTTGCAGAAAATGATTTTGAGAAATTCAAAGAAAGCTGGTTGCTTTTGCAGTCCATCTGTTACGTAAATATGGTTATGGCAGGTTTTAAAAACAAATAACATATTATCTTCTACGGCGTCTTTTAATTTTCCACGTTTTGGCCGGTCAATATCTTCAACAATTCCATCAGAAGACGGGATGTCGTTGTATTCGATGAGGGAAACTTTTCCACTTGCATCTGTCTGTCTGCGGAACACTTCTTTGTGTTTACCATTTGTCCACATACCCCATTCACAGTTAGGACACGCAGCCATATAGGACTTTAACTGCCCAATTCCATCCTTCTTGTTTGTTGGCTCAAGCAGCTCTTTCTTGCACTCAATGATAATCTGGACTTTCTCTTGGGAGAATATTGAACAATTTTGAGGGAAGACAACAATATCCGCCCTTGGCTTTTTGGAGCCAAGACTAAGGGTATATTCTATCCGTATTCTATCCTTAACATATCTATGCTCATTGACTAAGCGTTTCTCAATATTTTGGCGGACATACTCTTCAGGGGTATCATTTCTGACCTTTCCATCTATGTAGTCACAAATCTTCCCTTCGGGAATGACAAAGACTTTTTGATCGGCTAATTTCTCTTTAGACATGCCCATTTTCATATCTCTTAGTAATCATGTTCACCAACACCCCTCTGATAAATTCGGATAAATAAGAGTTCTACTCGCGTCGTATCGTAACCTCTACCGCTCAGTCCGCACCGATAGTATAGCATAAATAATATTAAAGATTCAGACCATCTTCATGTCAAATTTGCGCGCCGCTGCCGCTTTATGGTATATTACCGTGAAGGGCGGTTAATGGTTTTGTTATCCAACTTTACCTGAACCTTGTTGAAATTGCGTTATTCTGAACGATTATCATTAAAATGAGCGATTCTATTGAAAAACTAATTGAGACGACCCCGGTTATGAAGCAGCACGGGGAGATAAAGAAGGCGTATCCTGACGCCATACTATTTTTTCGGCTTGGTGATTTTTATGAGATGTTCGGCGAGGACGCCATTATTGCCTCAAAGGTGCTTCAAATCGCCCTCACATCCAGAAACAAGACAAAGAAAGACCCTGTGCCCATGTGCGGCGTGCCGTATTTTGCCGCTGACGCGTATCTGAAAAAACTCGTCAACGCAGGGTACAAGGTTGCGGTGTGCGAACAAACCGAAGACGCCGCGCTTGCAAAGGGCATCGTAAGGCGCGAGGTCACAAGGGTAGCCACCCCCGGCACATACGAACCCGAAAACCCCAAAGAAAACACCTTTATTATGAGTTTCTTCCCCGGCACGAGCCTCTGCGGCATAGCCATAGCCGATATATCCACCGGCCAGTTCACCGTTTATGAGACGTCAGAGTCGCTCTTAGACGAGATACACCGCTTCGGCGTTAAGGAAATTCTATGTCCGCAGTCCCTGAAACAGGACATACACTACTCTGTAATCCTCAAAAACTTCTTCACCTCATACTATGACGACTACTGCTTCGACTATAGCGAGGCCTATAGGGCGGCGCTTAATTTTTTCAAGGTATCCACACTCGAAGGATTCGGCTGTGAGGACAAACCTGACGCGGTGCGCGCGGCCGGAGGGCTGTTGTCTTACCTGATAGAGACACAAAAGACCGGCCTTGAGTTCAGCAAAATCAGGACGCTTAATAACCACGAGTTCATGTTTTTAGATATGGCGGCGATAAAAAATCTTGAGCTTGTAAGCAGCCTCAGGGACGGCTCATCAGAGGGCACTCTCATAGCGGTGCTGGATGAGACGCTTACCCCGATGGGCGCGCGCTTCCTTAGGGAGAACATCTTAAAACCCCTTATCGCTAAAAACGATATAATACAGAGACTTGACGCCGTCGAGTTTCTGTTTACAGATTTTAAACTCAGAGATGAGCTTAGAATCAAGCTAAAGATGGTTCAGGATATTGAGCGCCTTACGTCAAGGCTTACCAAAGGTACCGCCTCCGCAAGGGACTTAATTGCCATAAAGACCTCCGTTGAGGCAATGCCGGGGCTGAAGGCAATCCTCAAGGCCGTTGACAACATCTTCTTAGCCACAGTTGCTGACGTAATAACCGATTTTACATCCTTAATCAACCTGATAAACGATTCTATCGTTGATTCGCCACCCAACACAGTAAAAGACGGCTGGATAATCAAAGACGGATTTAACAAGGAGATAGATGAGCTACGGCATCTGTCAACTAAGGGGAAGACATACCTGATAGAACTCGAAGGGAAAGAGCGTGCCGCCACGGGGATAAACTCCCTGAAGATAGCCTATAACAGGGTCTTTGGCTACTATATAGAGGTTACGAAGATGAACATCCACCTCGTCCCGGCCCACTATATAAGGAAACAAACCCTCACAAATGCCGAGCGCTACGTAACGCCGGAGATAAAGGACTACGAGGATAAGATCCTCGGCGCGGAGGAAAAACTAAAGAATCTTGAGTATAAGTGTTTTAAAGATTTACTCGAAAAGGCAATCTACTATGCCAATGAGCTGAGAGAGACTGCCCAGGCCGTTGCGGCGCTGGACTATATACAGTCGCTCGCCGTTACCGCGAGGAAAAACAAGTACGTCAAACCCGTTGTAACCTCCACCGGCGAGATACGCATCTCCGAAGGGCGCCACCCCGTAATAGAACGCTCCCGCAGCGTGGAGCGTTTTATACCCAACGACACATACCTTGACCTCGACGAAGATAGACTTCTCATAATAACCGGACCTAATATGGCGGGGAAATCGACATTCATGCGCCAGACAGCGCTGATTGTGCTGATGGCGCAGATGGGTTCGTTTGTGCCGGTGGATGCGGCGGAAATCGGCATAGTTGACCGGATTTTCACCCGAATCGGGGCGTCCGATTATCTGTCTCTGGGGCAGAGCACATTCATGGTGGAAATGATAGAGACGTCGAATATAATAAATAATGCGACCCAAAGGAGCCTGATAATCCTTGATGAGGTGGGCAGGGGGACGAGCACGTTTGATGGCATAAGCATAGCGTGGGCGGTTGCCGAGCATATCGCAAACGAAGTCGGCGCGCGCACTCTCTTTGCCACACACTACAATGAACTCACCGAACTGGCCTTGACCACGCGCGGGGTAAAAAACTACAACGTCTCGGTAAAGGAGTGGGGAGATGAGATAATCTTTGTCAGAAAAATAGTGCGAGGCTCCGCGGACAAGAGCTACGGCATACAGGTGGCAAGGCTTGCGGGGCTGCCCGACGGCATTATCGGCAGGTCAAAGGAAATACTTGCCGAACTCGAAAAAAAGGATGCCCCCGATGAGGGCGGCGAAAAATTCGCCATACGCAAAAGGCGCAAACCCGCGGCACAGCTTGACCTGTTTTCCTCAATGATTGTCCACCCCGCCGTACAAAGACTTTCGAAGATCGACATAAATAAAACAACGCCTGAGACGGCACTGTCGCTGCTGAGGGAACTCAAGAAATTGTCAGGGTAGTCGGCGGCATATGAGCGTGTAAAGGAAATTGAGTAATCACTCAACTATTTTTCCCTTTTGTATCAGCCTCTTTTTAACCATTTCTATGGATTCCCTCGGTTCGTCCTTACGCTCAGACGC
>JADFXO010000004.1:0-9820 GCA_015233485.1 Nitrospirota bacterium | reverse complement strand
TTCATTTTAGTCGCTTCCTTCCTTGTAATACGCATAGTGGGGATTAGTTTGTTATTTTAACAGCCCTTGTATTTCTTTCTGGATTACATCGTCAGACCAATCTTCGCTGCCAAAGAATTTTCTTACAACCTTCCCTTCGCCGCTTATTAAATATGATGTCGGCTGCGCGGAGACCTTGTATAGCTTTTTTGCGACACGTTTGTCCGGGTCTAATAAGACGATAAAATTTAAGGGATTTTTTGCGATATATTTTTTCACCTTCGCTGTGGAGCTGTCAAGGGATATTGCAACGACTTCAAACCCCTTTTGTTTATACCTGAGATATAACTTGTTCATCGAAGGCAGTTCCTCAACACAGGGCGGACACCATGTCGCCCAGAAATTAATCAAAATGGTCTTTCCCTTGAGCGTTGACAGAGAAAAATCTTTACCGTCCAGTGTCTTTAGTGTGAAATCAGGGGCGGCTTTGCCTATGATTTCGTCGCTTTCCCATGGCGCCGGTGGCACCGCGCCGGCAGTTGTGGCAAGCAATAAGATAAGTAAGAGCGTACAGTATTTAATCATTGTTTTGTCCCCCTATTTAAAAAATCGTTCACCTTTAATTATCCTTTCCTTTTGTATCACTAAGATATCTTTTATTATTTCGCTGCCTAAATCAATGGGCATACAACCGCCCTTATTTGCCCATCTCTCCTCCTTAAGCAGGAATTTAGTCTTGCACTCCCGGCATATTATCTCAGTCCCTTCTACCATGTAACCCTTCTTATACTTGAAGCACGTAAAGCAGGCGTCAAAATGCGTGCGCAGATTTCCTTTGCCGTCCATTCTCACGAAGAAATTGATGTTTGTGCCGTTATATTTATACGTATAGAAATGCACGTCGCCGTTGTTTACCTCTTTAAGCGGGATAGAGATAGTGCCGTTGTGGTCTTCCACCCGTTGATATTCAAGTTGCCTCGTGCCGCACGCGCATATGGCGATTGAAAAGAGCAGGGGGGGGAAGATGTATATGAAGCGTTGGAAATCTGTGGGTCTTCTAATCCCTGCCGGCATTATCAGCCCATATCCCTGGGCGTTAAAATCCCCCGATTCATGACGAAGTGCTTGTTGCACTGACCGGCAATGTCGGTGTTGGGTGTTACGATTAGAAATGTTATGCCGTTTTCGACGTTCATTTTCCTAAAAAGCGCGAGCATCTCGGCCTCGGTCTCTTCGTCGAGGTCTCCGGTTGGCTCATCTGCGAGGATTATCTCCGGGTTGTTGATGAAGGCCCGTGCTATGGCCGCACGGCGCTGCTGCCCCCCGCTTAATTGCGATGGATATGCGCCTAGTTTGTCCTGCAATCCCACCATAAACAGCAGGTCTTTGGCGTCAATCCCCCTGTGTTTGTCCGCCGCCTTGTTAAACGCGGTTGGAAGGATTACATTTTCCAGCACGGTCAACGTGGGGATGAGACTTGAGAACTGGAAGATAAAATTAATCCTCCTGTTTCTGAACTCAGATAAATCATTGTCGGTGAGAGACCACAGCTCCGTATCGCCGTATCTTACAGTGCCTGAGTCAGGTTTAGTAAGGCCGCCTATGATGCTCAATAATGTAGTCTTACCGCTTCCAGAATGCCCAAAAATCATTATCGAGTCGCCTTTTTCAACTCCAAAACTGACATTGTCAACAGCCTTTACTATGTCTTTGCCGACTTTATAGTTTTTGTGCAGGCCTTTAATCTCTAACATAGCACGTCTACTCCCCGCCCCTGATTGCGGCGTATGGCTCCATCCTCATCGATTTGACAGCCGGATAAAGGGCGGCAAGCGTGCCCGTAAGAAATGATAAAAACAGGCATATCAGCACTAACAATACCAGATTGATGGGCTGCGGCCACATGTAAGGGACGTTAAGGGCGGCCTTTATCGGCTCTCTGAACAGGTAAAGGAACAGGCCACCTATGCCTATGCCGATTACCCCTCCGGCCATAGACAACACCGCCGCCTCGGATATTATCAGCTTGAATATGTCTGTCCTCTTTGCCCCAAGGGCGCGTAACAGCCCCAGCTCGCGCTGCCTTTCGTTTACTATCATAGAGAAAACCACGCTGATAAGCAGGATGGACATAATCCAGAGTATTACGCTGATAGATAGGATGCTCCGTAACAGCATAAAAAGCTGCTTTCTGACAGAGGCCGCCACATCCTCGGACACGATTGCCTTTACGCCTTCTATCTGGCTTTCTATAAAGATAGCCACCCTGCGCGGCGCGTACGCCGGGTCTGTCTGTACCAGTATCGTGGATATTTCATTGTTTAGCTTATCGAACACGTTCACCGTGCCATTGTCTGTAGTCTCGACCATTCCCCTAAAAGATTCTATCGGCAGGTAAAGGGCATTATCAATAAACGGCATCCCGGTTGCCTCCAGCATACCGACGACCGTGATTAACTCGCTGTATATCTGAAAGCTTGAGCCGGGTATGTATGCCGTTATAGAGCGCCCCATTATTGCCTCTTTCGGCGCGAGAGGTTTCTTTAAGGCCTCCGCAAGCCACGGCGCTATCGTAAAATCATGCTCCGGCTCGAATCCGACAATGAACATATCTCCGGTATCGCAGCACTTATATCTGGATGTCTTGAGATATAACTGGCCGGCAACCTTTTTGACCCCTTCTATTTTCCTGATCTTTTCCTCAATGCCCCTGTCCATATAAAAAGTCGACGGCTCACCCGCCAAAAGCGACGCCATCGCCTTAGACTCCGAATTTGCCGGGACGACCATCACATCCGCCCCAAGGCGTCTTGTGCCGCGCGTCAGGCTCGTCTCTACCGAATCCATCACAGTAGTCACCGAAAATAACGTAGCGGCCACGACCATCACAGCGGCAGATATCGCCATGCTGCGAAAGAACTTTCTGCGAATGTTCTTATATGCTAAAGTCGACAGACTAAATGACATTGTAATACTACTCTAACATTTTGGGGCGGTTTAATGACAGCGTCAAAATGAAAAAAAACATACCGGTGTAACACTCATGTGCCGTTACACCGGTATGCCTTACGTATTTAATTCTGAAACAACGTTTTTAGTGTTATTTCTTCTCTTTCGATATATCCTTTATCTTTTCAGTATGTTTCATGGGCTGAGCGTCTTTCGGCATGATATTCTCAGCGCCCGCGGGGATACCCTTGCGGTCCCAGTCTATCTGAACTGCGCAAAGATATGGCCTTCCGTCGTCTGTCTTTTTGGGCACGGCAAGGTTTAACGCGAAGTGGCATAACTTACATGCACCGCGCATATCCACAACTCTCCTGTTGGCCGCATTGACAACTACCAACGCGCTGTCATCCTGGTCGGGAACCTGTCTGGTCGATACAATGGCGTATTTGCCGTCATGGGTGAAATCTACGTCGTGAGGATTGCCGCCTATCAACACCTTGTCTATTACCTTATTTGCCTTTGTATCGATAATAGTTACCGAGCCTGGGATAGAGCCGCCTTCCGTGTAACCTACGCCGGCAGGCTTGCCGTCTTTCAACTCCGCGCCGTCGGACTGCCACATCTCGTCTGTACCCGGCCTGATTCTACCGCGGTGGATAAATAACCCTACGTCTTTTATCTGTCCTGTCACTTTCTTTGTTTTTACGTCAACTGCGCTTACAAAGCCTCCGGGCATATCGCCAATATAGGCGGTTTTGCCGTCTTTCGAAAAAGCGATGGAGCAGATAGACTTGCTTACAGGGAAGCTGTCAACAAGTTTCTTTGCCTTTGGGTCAAACACATAGACATGGCCGTCGTCCATATCTGAAACCCATATCGTTCCGTCGGGGGCGATTGCCGAGCCGCAGTGTTTTTTACCGAATTTCATCCATTCAGACTGTTTGCCGGACTCAACATCAATCTCTTTCTCAAATCCATCAAGCGAAAATACGTAGAGGGTCTTTTTATCGGTTGAAAGTTGGACAGTGTCCGCGGGTTTGCCATGACTGTATCTGGCCAACTCTCCGGTTGCCAGGTCCATCACAGCTATGTGTCCGCCATGTCCCTGAATATATGCTACGCCTGAAAGTTTGGGCGCGTCCTCAGCGCTGACCACGCCGAATGCCAATACCGCAAACACTAACAGAGCTAATACAAGATACCTTTTCATCTTATCTCCTTTAATCCTTTTTGTTGCTGACTCTCTTCTGTTGTTATTAAACCCGGCTGCCGCCAAATCCGGCTGCCGCCGCGTGTGACTGCAATAAGATTCCAGTCGCTTCATCCTCCCGTTTGACAACTACACACATATGCAATAAGACCTTTACACCTCTTGAGCTATTACACCTCTGCTACATCTGTCCTTAAGCCACGATGATTATCACCTCCCATAAGCCTCAATTGCTGATTAAGCTGCAAATTGCTGAGCTTGGCACTTGGCAACTAACATCACAACACGCACCGGCATCACAACACGCACCGGCATTAGATCATTTTACAGTCTTGTCTAATTCGCGTCATTATAGCATAGATGAGTTAAAAAATCTACTGGCAATTTTGGGAATCTGCAAAAAAATATGGTGACTATTGTCACAGCGTAAATTTTTTGGCGATTGAGGCTTGAAGCCATAGAGAACTGCGCTTCCTTTCATATATAATACAGTGGTAATGGATGATATGGCACTAATGAGGCGCTGCCTTGCGCTTGCCAGACGCGGCATTGGCGGCACCAGTCCCAATCCTTTGGTTGGGGCGCTGTTGTATAAGGATGGGCGGGTTATTGCAGGGGACTATCACCGGAAGGCAGGGGAGCCTCATGCCGAGGCGCTCGTCTTAACAAAGGCAGGGGCGGAGGCGGAAGGTGCGACACTGTTCGTCTCGCTTGAGCCGTGCTGCCATACGGGCAAGCGTACGCCGCCTTGCACGGGCGCCATCATAGGGGCGAAGGTAAGGCGTGTTGTTGCCGCCATGGAAGACCCCAACCCTGCCGTCTGTGGCCGGGGCATTGAAACGCTCAATAATGCCGGTATTGAGACCGAAGTTGGTATCCTGCGAGACGAGGCGAAAAGGCTCAACGAGGCCTATATTAAATATATCACGACAAAAACCCCTTTTGTAATCCTGAAGGCCGCGATGACTTTAGACGGTAAGATGGCCGACCCCGACGGACAATCGAAGTGGATTACGTGTGAGAAGTCGCGGCGCTATGTGCACAGGATACGTGGCGGCGTAGACGCTGTATTAACCGCAATCGGCACAGTAAAGGCCGACAATCCGCGCCTCACCGCCCGTGGCAGGGGGCTGCGAAGTCCCATTCGCGTATGTATAGACCCATCTCTTGAGACCCCGCTGGATTATGAGATATTGAAAACCCCGCCGCGCACTATCATTGTTACGAAAGAAACTGACACACGGGCATGTGGCCAGGGTGTGGAATTCATCCACTATGATGGCCGCCTTGACTTAAAATGGCTGATGCGCCAACTGGGGCAAAGACAAATCACATCCGTCATGATAGAGGGAGGGCCGTCGCTCACAGGACACGCCGTAGAGGACGGTATAGTTGACAAGGTGATGTTTTTCATAGCGCCAAAGATAATAGGAGGGAAGGGCGTTTACAGCCCGGTTTCTTCAAAATCATTCAGGGGTATTGACAGCCCCTACGAGGTGTTTGATATGAAGGCGCGGATTTTGGGCGCGGACATCGTGATTGAAGGCTACCTGCGATGAGCAGGGGGAACAGGTTTTCTGTAATTAGGATTATTCTTATCTTTTTTTTGTGTGGTTTTGTTAGTATATACGGAGACTGTTATGAGCGATAACTTTCAGAATATGGTTGATCTATACCTTCATAGGGCAAAGGTGCTCTATGTCGAGGATGAGGCCGTTATCAGGGATAGTATCGCAAGATTCTTAAGAAGGCGTATAAAAGACCTTTTTTTGGCATCCAATGGCAATGAAGGCCTTGAAATATACAAAAAAGAAAATCCTGACATCGTCGTAACCGATATAATGATGCCTATAATGGACGGTATTGAAATGTCCAGGGAGATAAAATCCATAAACGAAGACGCCCCGATTATCATTACCTCGGCATTTAACGACGAGGACTATTTTTTGAAATCAATAGAGATAGGCGTCGTAAAATATATCAAAAAACCGGTCAATAACATAGACCTGCTCAATATACTCGCCAAGGTGGCCAGGTCGGTGTCGCAGCAGAAGGAGATAGAGTCAAAAAACGAGTTTATCAAAACGATTCTCGACAACAATCCCACATTCATTATGATTACCGATATAGACCGCATTTATTTTCTGAACGCTTCGTTTTTGCGCTTCATTGGATTCGATACATTTGATGAGTTTATCGGAAAGGCCAATAGTATAAACCGTTTTATGGTCATCAAGGAGGACAGTTTTTACAAGGGGAAATCGTTTAATGTGTGGATAAAAGAGGCCATTAACACCGAAAAAACGGATTGTATCGTCTTCATGGCCGGCAAAGGCCAGTTAAAGAGCGAGGCAAGGGCATATATTATTCACGCAAACGCTATCCCTGAGCTTCAGGACCACAAGCGCTATCTCGTTACCTTTACGGACATCTCGCACATAGAGTGCGACATGAAGATGTTTCAGGATATGGCTGTAAAAGACACCTTGACAGGCATATTTAACAGGAAGAAATTTGAGGATGAACTTAAAAAGGAAATAGAAAGGTCTCTGCGGTATAACAACTACCTGTCGATGATTATTTTTGACATAGACCATTTTAAATCCGTAAACGACACATATGGGCATCAGGCAGGGGATTATGTGTTGAAGGAAATAACGAAGCTGGTATCCGAAAATGTCAGGAAATATGATATTTTTGCCCGTTACGGGGGTGAGGAGTTTGTGGTTCTTACGCCGGAGACCAACCTCGCCGGTGCGAAGGAGCTGGCTGAAAAACTCAGAGAGATAGTTCAGGACTACAAATTTACGGATGTTGGAACCGTAACCTGTAGTTTTGGCGTCTCAGAGTATGTCAGGCAGGAAGACCCGGCCGGTTTTATTAAAAAGGCGGACTATGCGCTCTATATTGCCAAAAACAAAGGCAGAAACAGGGTCAAGGCCGTCGAGAAGGAACATTCCTTCTTTTTTAATCTTCCCTATTAGGTATAGTGTGTGTCAAAGAAGAAGATATTAATCGTAGAAGACGAGATAATAATAGCCAAAGACATACAGAAATGTGTGGAGGACCTAGGTTATGCGGTCACGGGGGCAGTGCCTACCGCGCGTGAGGCGTTTATGAAGATTGAGGAGCGGCGTCCCGACCTTGTCCTCATGGATATAATGCTGCAAGACGGCATCGACGGGGTCGAGGCAGCGTCTCAAATACGTGCGAAGTATGATATCCCTATCGTATATCTCACCGCCTACGCGGACGAAAAAATGATCGAGCGCGCGAAAATAACAGAACCATTCGGCTACTTGCTTAAGCCGTTTGAGGACAGGGAACTGCACATAAACATTGAGATGGCCATATACAAGCACAAACTTGAAAAGTCTGTGCGTGAAAGCCGGCAGTGGCTGTCTACGACGATAAACAGCATTGGAGACGGCGTCATAGCCACTGATTTAACAGGCCGTGTCATTTTTATCAATGCGGTTGCACAGTCTATGACCGGATGGGAAGGCCAAATGGCCATAGGCAGAGCCGTCAATGATGTATTTAACGTGGTTCTGTGCGATAAAGGTGAGAAGTTTAATCTGGCGAGGGTCAACCAAACCTCTGTTACGGAGCTTTCTAATCCTGTCCTGACGGCGCTACACGGCAGACAGTATCATATCAGCGGCTGTACGGCCGCAATCAGGGATGAGCTTGGTATATGTTACGGCATAGCCATAGCGTTTCACGATGTCACAGAGAGGATACAGGCCGAGGAGGCGTTCAACTCCCAGCGGGAGAAATTTGTCTCCGTGCTCATCCACGACTTAAAAACTCCCCTGCTTGCGATTAAGGGCTATACGAGAAGGTATTTGACTGGCAAGGCCCCAACAGAAGAGGCGAAAACTGAAGTCTTGCATATAATAGAAAACGCCGCGGCCGATTTGCTGCAAATTATTGAGAAGACATCGAAATCCCTGAAGGAAAAGGCGTCCCTCGGGATTTCTAATCCGGTGGCTGTCGATTTTTCATCCATAATATCGTCGGTGTCTATGAATTGTCTGCCTATGATGGAGGCCCGTGGGCTAAGCCTGAGCATTAACGGTGTGAACTCCGGGGATTATCAGATAGAAGAGTCTCTAACCCTGACGGCAGACCCGTATCAGCTTAAGTCGATTGTCGAAAATCTCCTGAGCAATGCCGCCAAATACGCTAAGGCCTCAATAAAAGTCGAGGCATCGGGCGACAGTTCCACTATACGGTTTTCTGTATCTGACGACGGTCCTGGCATTGACCCGCAGTATCACGATAAGATATTTGATGTATATTTTCAGGTGCCGGGAAGCAAAAAGGGAACAGGGCTTGGCCTCTACAGCGTAAAAAAGGCCGTGGCAGACCATTATGGGGAGATAACGCTTCGCTCTGCCTCCGGCGCCGGCGCATGTTTTGAAATTAAACTGCCGCGCACGCCGAAATAGAGCTGAACAATAAAATGTATCTTAAAATCATCTTAATAAGTTCGTGCCTGGTTCAACTGGCCGCGGCCGTTTTGAGTTTCCGGCTGATAAGGATTACCGGTAGAAGCGGCGCGTGGGTGTTTCTTGCCGTCGGCCTCTCCGCCATGGCCGTCAGGCGGTTGACATCACTTCTTTATTTAACCTATAGACATATCGAAGATATTTCATATCTGCCGAGGCCCCTGCCCGAGACAATAGCCTTTGTGTCCTCAGTTTTAATACTTATTGGGATTATGCTGATTGCCCCGATATTCCACGGCGTAAGGACAGTTGAAAGGCGAAAGGCAAAAGAGACTTGCCGCCGCCTTGACGATATAGTTGAACTCCTTGACGACGCCATCGTCGCCGTTGACATTGAGGGAAGGATTACTCATTGGAACATAAGCGCTGAGTACATATATGGTTATTCAAAAGCCGAAATCGTATCCTCTTTCATATCAAAATTTTTTACGCAGGATAAGGCCGGTGAGGCGCTGGATATTCTAAAAGAAATAAGCCTGGGTGCGCATATTAAAAATTACGAAACCGTCCATGTCAGAAAAGACGGCAGGCGTATCAACGTATCCCTGACCGTAACTCCGATAATGGCCGCAACGCCTGGCCAGATTGCCGGGGCGTCTTTTATCGTCAGGGATATAACCCAAAGAGTGAACCTGATTGAGTCCCTCAGAAAGTCCCTTGATGACAAGACGCTTCTCTTGCAGGAGATTCACCACAGGGTAAAAAATAACATGCAGATAATCTCAAGCCTTATTTACCTTCAGTCAGGACAAATAACCGACGAGAGATTGGTAGAGATGTTTACCGAGATGCAGAATCGAATCAAGTCAATGGCGCTTATACACGAAAAACTCTACCAGACCAGAGACTTGTCGAAGATAGATTTCAGGGACTATGTCCATACGCTTGCGGAAAACATCAGGGCTTCATACACGCGGTGGGATTATTTAACCATTGACATAGACATGGCGGACATCTTTTTAAATATTGAGACGGCTATCCCCTGCGGTTTAATAATTAACGAGCTTATATCGAATTCCCTGAAATATGCCTTTGTCAATGGCCAGGCCAATGCCTTAGTCTCAATAAGTCTCCGTTTGGCGGAAGATGGCGGCTGTGAGTTGTCTGTCAGGGACAACGGTTGTGGAATTCCTGCCGATTTGAATATAAGAGATACGAAAACCCTTGG
>JADFXO010000049.1:8226-17675 GCA_015233485.1 Nitrospirota bacterium | reverse complement strand
GACCATTTCCCATATGCCGCATGGACACACTCCGGCGCAAAAACCGCACCCAATACACAGAGAGGCATCCACTACGTACTCGTAGCCTGTGTCGTCAGACATCTCCTTCCGGCTTATAGCCCCGTAGGCACAGACGACCTCGCACATGTGGCAGTCCCTGCACACGGCACAGGACATACACCTGTGCGCCTCCGTTTGCGGCGTGAACGATGTGTCTTTGCATATCTCATAGTAGGCGTCTTTTACCTTCGCATAAGCGATTTGCATTTTGGGCGCGGGCCTGTTGTATGAGCGCCCCGAAAGCAGTGCGTGTGCCGCATCAGCCGCCTTTTTGCCGTGGCCAATAGCGTGCGTGACAAGCCCAAGGTTTGTCGCGTCTCCGATAGCGAATACCTTAGGGTCTGAGGTGTGTCCGGCCTCGCCGGACTTAATCCAGCCGTTTTTGTCCGTATGAACCGTCTGCGGCAGGAAGTCGGTGATAGGCATATCCCCTATGGATACGATGACCTCAACGGCCTCTAAGGCGCTGCCGTCGGTACAGTATAGCTTTCGCTCGCTTTTAACAAATTTCGCGGTAAACTTAGGCCAAAGGATTTTGGTGCCAAGTAACCTGGCAATCTCAAGCTCCTTGCCGGAGGCCGCCGGTTCCTGAACGTCTATGGCCGTTACGGCCTGTGCGCCACAGTGGAAGGCCTGAGCCGCCGCATCCATACCCACATTTCCCGCGCCTATGATTACAACGTGTTTATCTTTAAAATCCGGCCTCGCGCCGGTGTTAATCGCCCGCAGAAAATCATATGCGTTTGCTGTGTCTTCAATGCCGGGGACTGTTAATCTTCTGGCCTTGTGCGCCCCGCAGGCGACGATTACAGCGTCGTTAGATTTATATATCTTATCGAAAAGAGCGGAGTCCACCTTCGTTTTTAGATGTACGTGGACGCCGATTGACTTAAATCTCTCAAGTTCGTATGTCAGGATTTCCTGAGGCAGCCTTTCTCTTGGGATACATAGCTCAAGTTTGCCGCCTAATTTCTCTTCCGCCTCGTAAAGTTCTACTTCGTGTCCCTTCAAGGCAAGCTGCCACGCCGTTGAAAGCCCGCCTGGGCCGCCGCCTATTACCGCCGCCTTCTTACCTGTCTTTTGGCCGGTCTTTGGGGCCTCTGTCTTCAGGCTTGCCGCACCCATTCTTTTAATATCTAACGGCCTGTCCAGATGTGACCGCGTACAGGCAGCCATGCAGAGGTTCGGGCATATCTCCCCGCAGACGCTGGCGGGAAGCGGCGAATACTGTAATATAAGTTCGAGCGCCTCCTGAGTCTTATCGGCGCGAATCAGAGCGGCGCGCCTTTGAGTTGGTATATCGCTTGGACAGGCGCCCTGGCACGGCGGGGCGTACTTGGCGTTATGCCACTCCGGCCTGAATCTCCTGTCCTGGCCTGTCGTTATATATGGAAGTGGGGTCAGGGGATGTGTTACGTACTCGGCAAATATGCCGCCCTTTCCTACCCCGTAATATTCTTTATTTTCAAATATGCCTTTCTTTTCCCATGTGTCCTTACGAAAATCGGCCATCGTTTTTTTAATCAAGCTGCGTTTTGCCCGCTCCTGCGCCGTATATGGCAGGAGTTTTTTCCATGCCTGCCGTGATGATAGCTCTTCGTAGGATTTTTCCCTATCTATGGCCTTGAGGTATGTCTTTAAATTCTCATTTAGCCACTGCCAGTCCTGGTCTGATAAATCAAGTAGCCTGACGTCGCCCTGGCTGTATGATGAGTCAATCTTGCCTCTGAAATACACCACCCCGCCGACCATCCCCACGCACGGCCTGTAGCCAAGAATGCTGACGGGATTTCTTGGATTGACGCCGCAGACGACGGCTATGCCTCCGGCCTTAAACTCCGCAAACGTGTCCCCTACGTCTCTAAAGTACCACGACTCCGGAGGATTAAACTTTGGATTATGTTTGGTCATAGTATCGCAACGCGCGCCGCCGCCGCCCTGTACGTAGAGCTTACCCTGGGCCGCCGCATTGTGGGCGCCGTTTGTAACGTCCCCTAAGACGGTGATATTTGCGCCGCAGTTGAGCCAGCCCACGTCGTCTGAGGCGTTTCCTTTGAGAGTTATCTCAGTACCGAACATGCCCATGCTGCCAAGTCGCTGCCCGGCCTGGCCTTCCACTATCACCGTAACGCTATGCCCTTGCGGCCATACCCGCCCGCCTATGCCGTGCTGTCCGTCGGCTGTTACCAGTACACGATCTGCGCCCGCGGTAACGGCGTTTTGTACCTCCTCCTCCATGAGCCTTGAAGGTACACGCTTGCCGTCCCTGTTTCCTTTTATCTCTATAACTGCCATATCAGCCTTCTCTACCTCTCTTTCTGGCTCTCTTTAGGATTAACATACGTAACTGATGTTCAGCCTTTCAGCGATTGACGGGTCGTCGGCGCTGATGGCGTCAGACATCCCTATGGGAAGCTCTGTGCTTCTTCCCAACGGGGCAAATATCTTCTTCAGCTCGGTATCGAGGGCCTTATAGACCTCTACGACACGCATAGCCACCTTATCGACATCCAGCCGCCTGTAGAGTTTCGGTTCCTGTGTGGTGATGCCGCGCGGACAGCGCCCTAAGTTGCAGACGTTGCAGCGGTTGTTCTCATCACCGAGACATCCTGCCGCAGCCTGCATGATATACTTTCCTATTGACACGGCCGAGGCCCCAAGCATTATCAGTGCCGCGGCATTGGCCGCTAAATTGCCCTTTTTGCCTACCCCGCCTGAGGCTATCAGGGGGAGTTCGTTTTGCTTGCCCTGCTTTACCAAATCAAGATAACAGTCCCTCAGATTGGATGCAATCGGATGTCCCATCTTGTCCATTGAGACATTATATGCTGCCCCGGTGCCGCCGTCCTCGCCGTCTATTGACAGCGCCGCGGCGAATGGGTTTCTGACGAGATTATTAAGCACGGCCTTTGCTGTGCGCGTACCCGAAATCTTGGGATACACGGGTACCCTAAACCCCCATGCCATTGACATTGACTGTATCATCTTGGCAACGGCCCATGATTGGTTGTCTTACTACAAAAATCTAAGTACACAGGAGTATAAAACTATGGCAAGTGTGCATAAGGTGCCAGGCTCTCAGTGGCGGGCGATGATTGAAGGCGCGATGTATGCGAATTCAGTAAAGAAAACCAACATGAGGGAACTCTACGAGTATTCAATCAGGCAGCCCGAAGTTATTGTAACCACAGAGCCGATGTATAAGCCGGAGGTCTACGGGCTTCCCACTGACGCCAAGGTGCTTGTCTCAAACGACGGCTCTATCGTGGGAAGGACAGCGAAGGCCAGGCGTCTTGTCAGAGAAATGGGTGTGGATAAGGACAAGTACATGACAATCCTGCGTGAGGCCGTCTATCAATTTAATAAAAAAGAATCCTTTATGATGGAAGGCATCGTCGGAGTACATCCGGATTTCATGCTGAGGGCACAGCTTGTAAGTCCGCGTACAGACGCCAAAAACATGTTGGACTGGGCGTTTAACTTCGCCCCGTGGATGACGCCCTGGAAGGATACATACGAGAAATCGCGCAAATTTGACGAGCAGGATATAATGGTCATGGCAGATTCGGACTGGTCACACCCTGATTTCCCCGACGGGCTGATAATCGTCGATGAGATGCAAAACTGTATCGCCATCCTGGGGCTGCGTTATTTCGGCGAACGTAAAAAAGGCACCCTCACGCTGGCATGGGCAATAGGCGTAAGGCAGAACATGGTCGCCTGCCACGGCGGCATTAAAAAAATCGGCAATAACCCGCCGGTTGCGGTCTTCGGCCTCTCCGGCAGCGGTAAATCCTCCATCACCAACAGCCATGACCACGACGGCACGTTAAACGCGGACGAACCCGTAACCGTCATCCACGACGACGCGTTTCTCATAGATTTAAACAGCAATTTCGCGGTCCCTATTGAGCCAAGCCTGTTTGATAAAACTGATGCGGTTGCGTACGAAGACCCTATAATTAAGTATTTCTATACGGCTCAAAATATCGGCGTTACGAGGCTGCCCGACGGGCAGGTAAAGCTCGTATGTGAGGACATAAGAAACAGAAATGGCCGCTGTATAAAGAGCCGTGATATGTTTAACCACACAGACTACTGCGAAAAACCGGGTAAGGTAATCTGGCTGCAAAAAGACCCGTCGCTGCCGCCCTTATGCAAGATAAAAAACCCGTGGCTTAAGGTATCAATGGGCGCGTCTCTAAGCACAATGAGGGCAAAGGGCGTGGAAAACATTGATGCCAGGGAGTTCGGCAAACTAGTGATAGAGCCGTTTGCAAATCCCTTCAGGGTTCATCCCCTGATGTGGGACTGCCAGCAGTTTAATAAGCTCTTTCTGTCCGGCACAGAGTGCTACATAATGAATACACACGCATTTGGGACACCTGACAACCTTACCGATATTCCAAAGGCCCTGTCCCTTAAGATCATGACCGAGCTCATACGCGGAACTATCGAATGGAAGGAGTGGAAGGCCTTTCAGGGACTTATGATCCCCAAAAACGGCAAAGAACTCTTCGGCGCCGACTTTGATAAGAAATATAAACCGGCCAGAGATGAGCACTATCTGTCTTACCTAAGAGAAAGGATGCAGGACAGAATCACGTTTCTGTCAAATAAGAGAGAGACAACAAGAGACATGGACAGCGTCATTATAGACCCAATCGTTGCCGCAAGAACCTTAATAGACAAGATCTTAAGTGAAATTTAACCATTGGATATAGTAAATCTACTGAGGAGTTTGACGGTTGCGGCGATACCGATTCTCTTCGCGATTACGTTTCACGAGGTGGCGCATGGGTGGGTTGCCGACAAGCTCGGCGACCCGACCGCCCGCTCTATGGGCAGGCTCTCATTTAATCCGCTGGCACATATTGACCCGGTAAACACGGTCATCCTGCCGATAGTGCTGTTTATCGCGTCTAATGGGATGTTTATCTTCGGCTCTGCCAAGCCCGTCCCCGTGGATTACCGTAATCTTAAAAACCCCAGAAGGGACTCCGCCATTGTCTCTGCGGCCGGGCCGGTTATGAACATTATCCTTGCGATTGTGAGCCTGTTTCTTCTCATTATACTTCGTAAGGTGCTGCCGCATGTCGTCACAGAGGATTCTGATTTGGTTTTGTCTAAGATTATCCCTCCGGTGGTACAGATGCTTCAGTACGGTGTGTCTTTTAATATCTTTATCGCGGCTTTTAATCTCATCCCCATTCCGCCTCTGGACGGGGGGAGAATCGCCATTAGCCTGATGCCTCCAAGACAGGCATACATGTTCAGCAGGCTTGAGCCTTACGGGATTTTCATCGTACTAATCTTGTGGATGACCGGCTTAGCAAGGATAATAATATACCCCATACAGGGGTTTATCAAGTTTCTGATAAGCCTGTTTATTATACCCTTCGGGGGTTTTTAATGTGAGGAGCGTTATATGAAAGACAGGGTGTTAAGCGGGATGCAGCCAAGCGGGTATCTGCATCTGGGGAATTTCGCCGGGGCGCTCAAAAACTGGGTGCGTCTTCAGGACATATATGACTGCTTTTACTGTATCGTTGACTGGCACGCCCTTACGAGCAATTACGCCAATCCCGCGCCGATAGCGGATTACAAGCGCGATATGCTCATAAATTTTATCGCCGCAGGGCTTGACCCCAATAAATGCACGATATTTTTGCAGTCAGCGGTGAAGCAGCACGCCGAGCTTCATCTCTTACTGAGCATGATAACGCCGCTTGGATGGCTTGAGCGCGTGCCGACGTATAAAGAAAAACAGACCGGGATAAAAGATAAGGATTTAAACACGTACGGGTTTCTCGGCTATCCCGTGCTTCAGGCCGCCGATATATTAGTCTATAGGGCGCGGCATGTACCCGTCGGCGTTGACCAAATCCCGCACCTTGAGCTGACGCGTGAGATGGCGAGGCGTTTTGAATTTCTCTATGGTAAGGGGATACTTATTGAGCCTGAGGCTCTTCTGACTGAATCGCCCAAAGTAGCCGGCCTTGACGGCAGGAAAATGTCAAAGAGCTACGGCAATGCCGTATATCTTAGCGATACACCTGAGGTAATCGACAAGAAGATCAGGACGATGATGACCGACCCGGCAAGAAAGAGAAAGACCGACAAGGGCGACCCGGAGCTGTCTCCCGTATATGCGCTGCACAAGATATTTTCGACCATAGATGAGATAGAGCGCGTGGCGCAAGCATGTAAAACCGCGGAGATAGGCTGCATAGACTGTAAGCGAATCTTAATTAAAAATATTCTCAAAGAGCTTGAGCCGCTTTGGAACAAGCGGCAGGAGCTGATTAACAATCCATCAATGCTTGATGACATCTTAAATGAGGGAAACAAACGCGCCGCGGCAGAGGCCGAAAAGACGATGGTGCATATCAGAGAGGCAATGAAACTTTCCTGAATTTATTTATTATATAAACATCTGAGGAGGACTGATTATGCCAATTTTTGAATATAAGTGTAATAAGTGCGACTGCGATTTCGAGCAGATAGTCAATAAGAATACGGTGGTAGAGTGCGAGAAGTGCGGCTCAAAGGATGTATGTAAGAAGATGTCCCTGTTTGGAGTGTCGGGAACGGATAAGCATGTCCACAGCGGGGCTAATTGCGGCGGCTGCCACAAAAGCTCATGCAGTACGTGTTAGGCCGTTTAATGCCTGTTAAGGTAGAAGGATTAAAGACGAAGGGGGGTAACCCCCCTTCACCCCGTAATCACGCACGCGTTTTATCTGATGAATTTGGGCTGCCGCCTGTTGGCGGCTTCGGTACTCCAGTTAAAGGCTGCCGCGCCTCCTTTACCCTATGGAAAAACACACCAGCACATATCTAATCGACGGGACTGCCTATATATACCGGGCATATCACGCCATCGCGGAACTCAAAAACTCTGCGGGGTTTCCCACAAACGCCATATACGGCTTTGCAGCCATGATGTATAAAATCCTAAAAGACAAGGTCCCGGACGCCCTTGCCGTAGTGCTTGACTCCCCAGAGCCTACCCACAGGCACAAGCTCTTCACCGAATATAAGGCCAACCGCTCGGCCCCGCCGGAGGATTTAATTACGCAGATAGAGCCAATCAAGGCATTGCTTGAGGCCATGAACATCACCACTATCGCCCTGCCCGGTTATGAGTCCGACGACATAATGGCGGTGTTGGCAAGGCGCTATGCCTCCGCCTCTAACACGGTGTATATCGTTACCGGCGACAAGGACCTGCTTCAGTGCGTAAGCCCTGATATTAAAATTTATGACCCCGTGAAAAACGCCGTCCTCGACACAGATTATGTGATTAAGCGCCTGCTTGTCCCGCCCGTTAAAGTCCCTGAACTTATGGCGCTGACGGGCGACCAGATTGACAACATCCCCGGCGTCAGAGGCATAGGACAGAAGACCGCCGCTGAGCTTCTCAAAGATTTCGACACGGTAGAGGAACTCATAGCCAATCGTGATAAGATACAAAACGTCCGCCTTCGAAAGATGATAGAAGAGAACATCCCCGCCATACGTCTGAGTAGGGAGCTGTCTGCGGTCAGCGTGGACGTGCCGCTTGACATACCGCTTTTCCAGTTAACGGCCAAAGAGCCGCACTATGATAAGCTCAAGGCGCTATTTATTAAATACGAATTTTCGTCACTATTAAAATATATACCCGATGACGACGATGGCCTGCCGTTTGACACGGCGGTAATCAAAACGGCGGAAGATTATGCCGCGGCCTTTGGGGCTGTGCCTGCCGAGGTTGCCATCAAGGCCGCGGCAGAAGGCGATAATCCATTTCTCAGCGCCATAAGCGGGGCCGCTGACGAAGACACCAATCTGATGGCTTACTACATAGAGACGCCGCGCCTTGCCGCTGATATGCTGGCTGACAGGTCAGCCGCAAAGATCGGCCATGACCTCAAGGCAGACATTCATCTGCTTAACAGGCACTCATTGAGCGTCGGCGGTCAGCTTTATGACACGATGGTTGTTGCAAACCTGATTAATCCAAACCGGCAGGACTACACCTTGAAGGCTCTTGCCCTTGAGTATCTTTCATATAAGATAAAAGGTGATGCTAAGACGCACGACCTGTATGCCAATCCCAATTCTTCGGCGGAGGAGGCCGTTGTTGCCCTCAGGCTGAAGCGGGTGTTATCGAAAAAAATAGAGGGTACACCGCTTGCGGCGTTATATGACACAATCGAGGCGCCGCTTATTTATATCCTGGCGGAGATGGAACAACATGGAATAATGATAGACACTGGCCGGCTTAAGGGGATATCAGACGAGCTGGGCACACAGCTTTGCGCGCTTGAAAAGCGTATCTATTTCCTTGCCGGCGAGGAGTTTAATATCAACTCGCCCAAGCAGCTTTCGGAGATACTGTTCGATAAACTCAGGCTTGCCTCTGGCAAGAAGACCAAGACAGGGCTTTCTACGGACGTGGGGGTGCTTGAGGGCATGGCGGCTCAACATCCACTGCCCGCGGAGATTTTACAGTACCGCACGCTTGCAAAACTAAAAAACACATACGCCGACGCCCTGCCCTCGTATGTGAACCCCGTAACCGGCCGCCTTCATACGACATTCAATCAGGCCGGCACATCAACAGGTCGTCTGTCAAGCAGCAACCCAAATCTTCAAAACATCCCTATACGCGGCGCGCTTGGCGAGGCATTCAGGCGTACATTCATAGCGAAAGAGGGACATTATCTGGTATCTGCCGATTACTCTCAGATAGAGCTGCGCATACTGGCACATTTAAGCGGCGACGAGGGGTTTATTGAGGCATTTAAACATGGGGCTGATATTCACGCGGAGACGGCAAGGGAGGTATTAAGCGGGGCAGACGGCGTCGTAACCGGAGATATGAGGCGAGCCGCTAAGGCGATAAATTTCGGCATCATATACGGCATGTCCGCCTTCGGCCTTTCGGGGACGCTGAAGATTCCTCAGACGCAGACCAAGGCGTATATTGAGAGATTCTTTGAGCGGCACGAAGGCGTAAGGCGATACATTGAGGCGGCAATTAAAGAGACGGCGACATGCGGCTATGCAGAGACCATAATGGGGCGAAGGCGCCCGATAGACGGCCTAAAAAGCGCTAATAAGAACATCAGGCAACAGGCTGAACGCCTCGCCATAAACACCCCGATTCAGGGCGCTGCGGCAGATATAATCAAGCTCTCGATGCTCAAAGTCCACGCGTCATTAAGCGGCTTAAAGACAAAGATGATCCTGCAGATTCACGACGAGCTGTTGTTTGAGGCCCCGGAGTCAGAGCTTGAGGCTGTAAAAGCACTGGTAAGACACGAGATGGAGTCAGCCGTGGCGCTTGATGTTGCGTTAAAGGTTGACGTAGGTGCTGGCCGAAATTGGGCTGACGCCCA
>JADFXO010000049.1:0-8156 GCA_015233485.1 Nitrospirota bacterium | reverse complement strand
GTATCACTGACACGAAGTGAACTCAATGGACAATCCACGGTAAATTTGTTCTGACGGATAAAACAAGTTTTCATCGGGAGTTGCAATGATTTCTGTACTGTCCTTTTCTTAGTCCGCCATTCCGGCCTCATTTTGTCATTCCGGCTTGTCAGGAATCTGTCCTTATATCTCAGAATAGGAAAAATAATCATGAAACAACCCGATTCCGGACAAGCCGGAATGACAGAAAGGGACAAGGATGGCAACAAACTAAGCAACTACCGCTTACTTATGATGGAGAACAAATTTATCGTGATATTTTTCTTTGATGGCGAATCAAGATCAACTATAAAATATCCAGCTGTCAAACCACCTGAGCGCCGCTTTGACATATGTCTTGCTCACAGGAATGCCGGTCAATATGGGATAAAACGCTATAAATAGCGCCACCGTCAAAGAGCAATACGCGTACGTCAACCATCTGAAGCCATATCGGCGCTCTTCCAGCCATTTTATGGCATACGTGATACAAAATATGACAAACGGCACGGAGGCGTAAAAATGATATATAAACGTAAGGCGCGGCACTGCCACCCACGGTAAAAACTGCGCGCACAGGCCCGTAAGGACGATAAAGACGCCTCCACCGACCCGTTTCCCCACTGCAACCGCTCCTAAGACCGCCACAACCGCCGCTATCCCCACCCACCACACGGCAGGGTTTCCCATTGAAACGATACTCTGTGTCTGCTGCTGCCCGGGCGGATTCCCGTTATAAAGCCAGAGCGGCCTTTTCATTATCGGCCACTCGTACCACTTGGACGAAAATGGATGCTCGGCCACCAGTTTACTATGGTAATCGTACATGTCCGTTTGACTTTGCTTTACATAGCTTAAAAGCTCCGTTACCCCTTTGTATTTTGCCGTGGGCACATAGGATAAGACATAAATTACGGCGGGAATTAAAATGAAAAACAGCGCCGCGTATTGGATGGCCTTAATCGTTGCCGCATGTACAGGTTCAAAGCTTAATTGGGATGTTTGCCGGATTTTTCGGGCAGCGCGTTGTCTCTTGCCCGATTTCGGGGGTGTTATCAATCTGCCTGATTTGCCGAACTCTGTGTAACTTCTGAAAATAGACGCGAAAAAAATAACCGCAAGCCCGCCGCCCGCGTAGATAGAAATCCATTTCACGGCCACCCCCAATCCGAAAAATAAGCCGCTGCAGCCCAGATATAGGTTGGCGCCTTTGAACACGCCGTCTATCTTACTTCCTGAGACGGCTGAAAGCTCCCAGTACCTGTACATATAGTAGTACATGAGTATTATGAAAAAAATCGCGAATGTATCTACTGTGGCCATTCGCCCCTGCGCAACACGCATAAAGTCAAAGGTCATCAAAAGGGACGCTATCAGGGCATACCTCGTCCGCCCAAAAAGCCTGTACCCAAACACATAGACAATGGCAGGTATAAACGCGGCAAATAACGCCCCCGCAAACCTCCAGCCGAAGGGATTCATTCCAAATACAATAATGCCGGCTTCGATAATGACCTTGCCAAGGGGTGGATGTGTCGTTTCATACACCGGCAGCCCGTGGAGATATTCATAGGCAGTGCGCGCGTGATAGACTTCGTCGAAATAAGTGCTGTTTGTGTATGAAGGTGAAGGTGGTACGGTTTGCTGTTCGTCAATCAGATTGCCGGCCGAATCTTTAGCCGATTGGGTGGTGTTGTAAATAGGCTCATATGGCATTGCTGATTTTACCGGCAATGGGGTCTGTGCGCCCGTCTCAAAAAATGCTATCTCGTTGAGCATAGCCCCCGGCACCAGGGCAGTCAACAGGATATAACGCCCCTTCATGTCCGCATTTACGCACTCCCATTCAAACACGGCATTTTGCTTGAGCGTGTTAACGAGCTGCCAGTTCTGAAAATCATGCGAAGACCGCATCTCGTATTGCCCGCCGCCTATGCCGCCAAAAAAACAGACCCTGCCGACTGCGCGCTCCGCACCAAAGTCCACATAGACACTTTTACCTTTCTCCGCGGTGCTCCAGAAAGTCTCAGGCGCCTTTGATGAACCGAGGCCGTAGTACATAATGGCAAGGTTTAAGATAGTTATTACCGTTATCGCGGCGTAGTCCTTTCTTGCGAGTGTCAACAGCGAAGGGGTGGGCAGAGGGGCAGGATTTTCATTTTCTGCAACCGGCCGAGACGCGCGGGGCACAGGTTTTTTTATCGCTTGGGGCAGAGGTGTTCTTACATATATGTCCGCACCCAGCTTTACAAGATAGACAAGGCAGCCGGCATGCGCCAGTGAGACAATCTGAAGCACGCCGCCATGCGGGTCTAAGTTATAGATTTCCTTCATGCCGTAGTGAAGCACATATGCCTCGTTAATAAAGAATGTCGCGCTTATAAACGCGTAAAGATACAAGAGCCTTTTGTCTCGTATCACGGCATAACTGGCAAGTAATAGTACAAGGCCAGGAAACAGGTAACGCTCGTGCATCTTCACCGACGTGACGAACACCGAGGTTATCAGGAATGCGGCGATAAAATAATAAATTCCCTCCGCGTCCCTTTTCTTATAGAACAGGTACGTACAAGAGGTGACGGTTAAGACGATAAACATATAGCCCCACAGCTCATATGTCACGCCAAGAAACCTGTCCGTAACCGGCGCGAAATTCCCGCCCAACAGCGTAAAGAGATTAAACGCGTTTAGTGAGGCATACGGGTACGACGAGAGTGTCTCATGGTAGTGTTTAACTATCCAGAGGGCATCTTTATTAATTGAAAAGGGCACTACCGCCGCGATAAATACACAGACGGCGGCGCTGAGCGCGATGGCCGCTTTTTTGAGAGATACCCGGCTCAGGGCGTAAATCAGGACAGGCGTAAAGATAAGCCCCTGCGGCTTAATCAATACCGCAATGGCAAACACTACAGCCCCCGCGGTAAGCCGCCCACTGGTGATTAGTATTATGAGCCCCAGGACGCAGAGGCTAAACACCGAATCCACCTGCCCCCACACGGCCGAATTAACTATAACCGCGGGGTTAAAGGCATAGGCAAGGGCAAGGGCCACCGCCACAAATCCAGAAAAATTCCTGCGCGCCATTAAAAATACGAGATGTGCCGCCACAATGTCTGTTATCATGGAAGGGAGTTTTACGAGATACAAAAATGACTTCGACGCATCAGCAATAGAAAGTGCCGACTTTATCTTTCCTATCAGATAAAATATATAGACATAGCCCGGCGGATAGTCGGCAAACACCTCACCCGAATAAAACCTCGACAGCCCCACCGCTGCCGTACGCATTACCCATGCCTTAAACGTACCGATGTCTATAGGGTGGCCTTCTATAGAAACCGCCAAAACAGAGCGCAGAACAAAGGCGGCCGTAAGCGCGGCTATATAAAAAATCGGGCTTATGCCTTTGGCGTTTTTATTTGTGGCCATAAATATCATTAACATTGATCAGCTCATGCTGCTTCAATCGACCAACCCGGGCGCTTGGCTCCAGATCGGAGAAAATAGAAGGTGCCTGTTCACCAGCCTCCATCATTTTTTTCACCTCTTCCAATCGCTCACGAGCGACGCGCATATAATCGATGCGCTCTTCCTTGAACAAGTGAACTTCCTGATTCTTTTCAATGCCGATATAGCGGCGGCCCTCGATGGCGGCGGCTACGAGGAAACTACCGCTGCCAAAAGCGTTGTCCAGCACTACCGCGCCCGGTGCCGTAAACATTCTTATAAGATAACGGCCCAGCGCAACTGGCTTCTGAGTGGGGTGCCAGACCCGCCCGCCCGCTTCACCCTCAGCCGTTTTACAATAGAGCGCGTCTGTAGGGAATCGCTCGCCTGCACTTTTGACCAAAGAAGGTTTGAAATCTCCATAACTGCCAGTGTATTGGTCCTTGCGGTATCCTTTGTTATACGGTTCTGCCTGCCACATAACAGGGTGATATTCTGGTTGGCGGCCATAGAAGATGCAAATATCCTCATGCTGCCGGAGGGGTTGACGACGGGCATTAAGAAAATTTGTCGGCTTGCTTTTCACCCATACAAATTTGTAGCGAAACCATTCTTCTTTGCTCATTATCAGCTTAGCCGTGAAGATTCCCTGCGATGTAAGGGCAATAACCCCCCTCGGGTTGAGAATGCGCTGGTATTCGTTCCACAGGCGGTCAAGCGGAATTACGCTATCCCATTTGTTTCTAGTTGTGCCGTATGGCAAATCACAAATGACCATATCAATAGACTGGCTTTCGATATGGCACATGACTTCCAAACAATCACCCTCGTGTAGCTGCCCGATCTGTCCGGCCAAAAACTCCATTTTGCTTTCCTATGAGGACAGCAGCGATGATCGCAGACGCTATTGGTTCCCGCCGCTTTTTTTAAATGTGAAATCGTATTAGACCACAAAAAATGCCGTTTCGTCAAGCACATAATTCTGAACTGAATGATAATGTCTCTGCGTTCATCGCGGGCTGACCGTTAGTTTTAGCCATACGCCCTGAAATTCGAAAAAATAATCGGCCATGTTGCTATTATTATAAACATAATTATTAACACAATGGAAATCTTCGTCCATCTCCTCTGGGCGTTGTGAATTTCAGTTCGTATCGAATCTATTTTTTTAAATGGTTCCACAACAGCCGCGGCCATGCTGAAAAGTACACCGCCGAACAGGCTCCCATAGAGTGGATAACCTATAAACATATACTGTTTTTGCAGTATATCGAAAGGGCAGTGGTGCACAGGGGTTTCATAATAGTAAATAGACACAAAAGATATTATGGACGCAATCGAAACAACAAAGAATATAAACGACCACGCCCCGGAAATATACCGTAACCACGCTCCATTACGCCCCGCCCTTCTCATAAGCAGAGCCGACAACAGGGCAATCTCAACGGCGCCCGCGGCATAAAACACATACAGAGACGGCCCCACCGGCAGCGACGAAAGCGACGAAGCCACCGTAGCCCCCTCGTCGCTAAACAGTGAACTGCAGCACGAGGTAATCACATTTGCCCTAAGCCCAAGGAAATAATCAAGCTGCCAGTACGCCTCAAGAGCTATGACAGGGGCAAGCGCGATAAGATATTTATACTTGAACCTGACAAGCGGATAGTCCTCGGCCAGCTCATCGACACGGTTAATGGCAAGCCACATGGCGCACAGGAAGAAAATCACAATCTTTGCAAACAACACCGACCATCCTATGGGATTGGCGTTAAGTGAGCCTGTTGCGCACATCGCCCCAACAAAGAGTTTGTGTATGTCATCGGCCGTATATACAAACAGGAACAGGGACAGGATTTGAAAACCCATTACGTATTTCATAATCGTCGTGACCAGATATGTCTGCCGCTCAAGTAGGAGCTGTTTTGCCGTGCTCTTTGTAATATCCCATCCAATGATTATTTTTAACGCGAGGGCAACGGAAAAAAAAGCCATGATGAGGACTATCAACGAGCCTACGACGAGGGCGAGGACTCCAGTGTGGAATATCACAACGGCGCGGTCTCTTTCACCGCTCCGTCGCGCATCTCGATTATGTTGTCGATATACGGCTTGTCATAGATTAACGGGTCGTGCGTGGCTATGACGATTGTCTTTCCATCTATGTTCAGGGTGGTAACGATGTTCAGAAAATCCTCAGAGAGTTTGGTGTCAAGGTGGGCGGTAGGCTCATCGGCGAGGATTACGGCGGGTTCGTTTATCATAGCGCGGGCAATTGCAACGCGCTGCTGCTGCCCCCCTGAGAGTTTTTCTACCTTCACCGCGCGTTTTGCCGTCAGGTCTAATTTATCAAGGATTTCCTCCATGCGCCTCTCCATCTGCCGTCCATCTATATCGGTAGGATACAGCGGCAGCATGACGTTTTCCCTGACGGTCAATCCCCTGATGAGATTAAAATGCTGGAAGATAAATCCAAAGGTCTTGCGGCGGACATTGGTGAGAAAACGCTCCGGGAGTTTTGCCACGTCCTTGCCCTCCACAAAAATCTTCCCCTCTGTCGGCCTTGACATGCAGCCGATAAGCCCAAGCAGGGTTGTCTTGCCTGAGCCGCTTGGGCCTTTAAATACAGTAATTCGTCCGCGGGGTATTTCGATGGACACGGCAGCAATCGCCCTTACCTCATCGGCAAGCCCTGCGTTAAACACCTTCGACACTCCCTCAGTCCTGATAACGGCGTCCATCTGTTATCGCATTACGACGTCAGGGTCGGAGATAGCGGCCTTCCACGAAGGCACAACGCCGGCGGCAACGTACGGCACCACCGTCAAGAAAAACAAGACGAATATCTGATAAATATCTATATATGGCATTGGCTCAAACCTTGGGAATAACACAGACCAGCCCTTTAGGACGGGGGCAAGGAACTGGGCGTTAAAATAAAATACGTGTACATATGCCAGTATCAATCCGGTGAAAAAAGAACATATCGCCACAACGGCGCCCTCCCAGAACTTGAGCGTGAGCACATCGGAGGTCTCCCAACCTATGGCCTTGAGAATCCCTATTTCCTGCCTCTCCTGTGCGTTTATCCCTGTGGCCTTATCCCATACGAAAATCATAAAGGCCGCTATTGCCCCGAAAAACATTGTCAGCACAATCCCCCCGCGCCAGTTAAATATATTGTCATACGTGCGAATGAGTTCGCTTTTTAGTATCGGCCTGGAGTTCGGGAAGGCGTGCCTGATTTTCCTTGCCACCATGGATACCTCGGCCGGGTTGTTTACCTCAATAGTAATGTCGGTTGCCCTGTCTGCGGGCATGTTGAAAAACTTAACGAGGCCGTCCTTTGTCATGACGACGAGGTCGTTTGTCAGGATAGCGGAGTTCGCGGTAAAAATCCCGACGATTTTCAGGTTGACGCTTTGCTCCGCGCCGGTGATTAGAAAGAAATCGTCTTTTAGTCCTGCCTGTCTAAGGTCTGCCACACCCCTGCCAACGGCGCATTCGGTGTCTGTCTGCGGCATACGTCCCTCTATCAGTTTTACATCCTGCATGCCCTCATCAACGGCCATAAGCGTATAGTTGGCGCTCGTAAGCGAGTCATAGTAGTATCCCCAGTACCTGGGCGCTATCTGGCCCACACCGGCAATGCCCGAAAGGGTCTTGATATATTCCGTTGGGATGAGTTCGTGCCTGCCGCCTGACATATTCTGGAGGATTATCGCGGGAGAGTTATCAAGTAATTTAAGCGTCTCGGTCTTATACGCGTGCGTGAGGAACAAGATAGAACTTAGCACGGCAATCAGGACACTAAAGACGGCAGCAACGGAAAAATTCTTGAATTTCCTTCTCGCCAAAGTCGATAACGCATACTCTATGATTCGGCCATTGCCTTTCATCTGGCTCCATGTATTTGCAGAGGCGGCGCGATAGAGCCGGCCGGAAAGTGGTCAACCGACGATGGAAAATCCTGAAATGGGGCAAAGAAGTCTGCCTGTGAAGGATGTCTCGTATATCTGGCCTCCGTCCAAAAGGCGACGTCGGTTAATTTCATAACGCGCACCATCCTACGCTTTAACGCCATCTCTGGCTCTTTTAATTGGACTCTGCTAACCGAGCCTATATATAGGGCAGCGAGGACTGCCGCCTCTAAGAAAATAAACCCTGCAAATAGTTTTGTCTTTGACATATCGTTTAGTGCATATGGCCGGAGTGTGACATGCCCATACCGTTAGATTGAAGGTCTGCGGCCTTAATCTCATCAAACTTAAGGGACTTCTGTCCCTTGTGGTCAACCATGAAATTATTTGCCTTGTCGAGGGCCACGGGAACAAACTCATCCCCCATAGGTCCCATGACGTCGCTTCCTACCACATACAACACACCTTGCGCCTTCACAGGTTTAGCCGTATAGTATTCGGTAACGTATATATCTTCGATGCCGGCCTGTATCTTGTTAGGGCTGTATTTTGGGACGTCGAAGTAGAACTTGAACATGTCCTTAGGGCCGTCAAAAAACGTGGTCGTGCCGTCTTTAAAGATAATTTGAGAGAGCCATTTCGAGTGAGGGCCGACCAGCATACCACAAACGGCGCATTTATCGCTCTTCGACGCCTTATGCGGCTCGGCGGCATAGGCCGCAACAGACACGGCCACAAGCAACAGGGCACAAATTAAATATTTTTTCGACA
>JADFXO010000499.1 GCA_015233485.1 Nitrospirota bacterium | reverse complement strand
TTTTCGCCAACGCAGCACACCCTGTTAATCATCTGCTCAAGTATCAACCAAATCGACATCGCAGGCGTAGAAACCCTTGTCCACATGGTTGACGAGCACAGGCGAAACAATAAGGACATTTATTTCTGCGGCATCAAGGCCCCAATGATGAAACTGATGGAGCGCAGTGGGGCAATAGAGGAAATTCACAGCGACCATATCTTCGAGTCCAAAGAACACGCCATAGAAACACTCGTCTCAAAACTTGACACAGGCGTGTGCAGCGAGTGCCCTCACAGGGTGTTCTGGGAGTGTGACGCCAAAAAGGCTGATGCAAGGTCTCACGGAGTGGAGACATGTATTCATCTGCCGCAAAGCACCGTATTTCAAAGTTAAAGCGGAAGGCGGCCTGGGTTTTAAGGGAAAGGGTTGTCCCCTTTCCCTTATTCAGTCTGCCGCATTGACAGATGAAAGGAGGGTTGTATATATTTAATCAGGTGGTTATGACAGCAGGTATGTTTTAAGAAACAAATATGTCCAGAAAAATCATCCTGAGTTTCACGGCAAGTTTTTCTCTCATGGCTATCCTGTTCATTTTGGCCTATGTGGACTTCATTAAAATCATAGAAGACATAAGGACTCTTGAGACAACAGACCGGGTAAGAAACAAGACCCTTGAAATGAGAAGATATGAGAAGAACTTCCTCAACGGCGACGACGCTGCCGCAGAGGATGTCCTGAATTTCACAGAGGAACTAAAAGACATCGTTCAGGCGGAGGATGTCAAAATCAGGGCAGACTCCTCGCTGAAGAATCTAAGTGAAAAATTAGATAAATACTCCGGCACATTTGAAGATATTCTTAATAAATCTATTGAATTTCAGAAAGCCAAAGACGAGTTAGTCCGGCAAGGGACACGCCTTCTCTTTATGCTGCCCCTTGTCAGCACAACATACCGTGAACATCCCCTTGAAAACATGGAACTGCTCAGGCAAGCGTTTCCACAAAACAATGGCGATGCGATAAATCTCCTGCGCGTCCTCTCTAAAGATGTGGCAGCGTTAAGAAAACAGGGTGACGAACTCATTTTAACGTCTAAAGACCTCGACAGAGGAGCGCGAAACAGAATCGAATATCTTATTAAAATCACTCAGTATAGCGCCCTTGTTATTATACCGGTGTCGTTTGCGCTGGGCCTTGCGCTGCTATTTAAGGTAAGCCGAAAGGTGGTAATCCGCCTGAAGGAACTCGAAAACATGATGGACAAGGCCTCGCATGGGTATTTTCCATCTCTTCCTATGGATGGAACTATGGATGAGGTTGAACACCTCAAGGGGGTGTTTAATAAAATGTCTGAGGAGCTAAGGCACCGGCAGGAACAAATCAACAGCAAAGATGAGCAACTTCATCAGTCCAGGCAGTTATCCGCCCTTGGCACCCTGTCCTCAGGTGTGGCCCATGAGCTGAATAATCCGTTAAATAATATACACCTGGCCGCCCAAACTCTGCACAGGGTAGTTTCTAAAGGTGCATATCCAGAGATAATCTCCGATTCGGTACAAGACATTCACTCTCAAACTATGCGCATGAAAAAAATTGTGGGCGACCTCATGGATTTCGCGAAAAATAAAAAACCGCAATACGAACAGTTTGAACTTTACAGCCTCCTCTCTGACACATATAAAAGACTTGGCGCCTCGGCAGACCTAAGCGGTATAGTTTTCTCTATTGAGGGGGATGGATTTATCAGTGCGAGCCGCCCGCAGCTGGAGCAGGTGTTTATTAATTTATTTGTCAACGCGGTTGACGCGATGAACGGCAGCGGCGCCCTTAGGGTATCCATAGACACGGCAGCCGCAGCGGCCGATGTGGCTGTAATAAAAATCTCCGACACGGGGGCTGGCATAGCAGAGGGGGATATTGAAAGGGTCTTTGAGCCGTTTTTTACAAAAAAAGGCAGCGGCACCGGCCTGGGGCTTTTTATCACATACAACATAATTATAAACCACAAGGGCACAATCACCGTTGAGAGCGCCCCCGGCGCCGGCACCACCTTCACCGTGACGCTGCCGCTAAGGGATAAACCGGAGGAGACGTGAACATACTAATAGCTGAGGACGAAGACGTATCCAGAAAACACCTGATTTACGCGCTGGAAGATGAGGGGTATAGCACACACGGCGTGACAAACGGGGTATCGGCGTTAGAAGAGATAGAAAAAAGGCAGTATCAGGTAGTCATAACAGATATAAAAATGCCCGGGATGGGCGGCCTTGAACTATTTTCAATCATACGGGATAAGTACCCCGAAATCAGCGTTATTATCATAACCGGCTATGGCACGGTGGCGGCGGCGGTGGCGGCGATAAAAGACGGCGCCGAGGATTACATAACAAAGCCATTTAACATCGATGACATGCTTGTCAAATTATCGAAAATAAAAGAAAAACACGCTATGAGAAGGGAAATCGAGGCGCTAAGGGTGTCAGCCGGCCTGTCAGGAAAGGTCGACTTACTCCGGAACTACTGGTCGGCATGTTCCGGAATGAGTGGTCGGTTTGCTCCGGCGCAAGCAAAGAAACCAAAACAGGCTATCACTGCTTGCATGCGCAAGCTCATAACTATTCTTAAC
>JADFXO010000498.1 GCA_015233485.1 Nitrospirota bacterium | reverse complement strand
TTTATCAGTTATGATATAAGAGTAAAATGAGATTATCGAAAAGCGCCTCCTCTGTCAGACCACAAGGACTGCTGGGGAACTCAGCTACAAAAGAAGGGGTAGCGGAGGACACAGCAGCCGTAGGCGAGGAGACCGAAGCGATGGGAAGGCTTTCCCCTACTAACAATGTTTTTAGAGGGCCCCCTGTATTTTTTTGTATTGACAATTAAATTTACTATATATTACAGTACAGCTATCTGGAGTTCTATAAAGTACGTGTTAAGGGATAATCTCGGAGATGGATATATCACAGCGGAAATTGCAAGAGCACAGTATTGTTCTGATTGGGGACTTCAATCCTGCGATATTTCAACCTTTATGGTTGGCTTCTGTAGAATTAATCAGTAAAAGCGATGCAGAAGCTGCGGAAATTGATATAATAAGTAAGAAAGCTGCTATTTTTACAGTGGGCGAGATTAGAATCGAAGTATTACAAACTCGTTTCCAGGCACAGACCATTCGGGAAGACCATTTTGAAACGCTTAGAGATTTAGTGGTTGGTATATTCGGGTTATTGAATTTTACTCCGATAACGCAGATAGGAATAAATATTGCGATGCACTTTCTTCTAGATTCAGAGGATAAATGGCATGAAGTGGGGCATACTTTAGCTCCTAAGAAGATATGGGAAGGTGTCTTGAACAATCCTGGAATGACTGACTTGTCAATGATAGAAGATAAACGTAGGGATGGTTATAAAGGTAGAATAATGGTAATGGTGCAACCGTCTGTTAGATATAACCCGGGTTTGTATTTTTTTATAAATGACCATTTTGAAGCCGAAGGCAATCGTGATATAATAACGATATTAGAGAAAAACTGGAAAATATCGATAGACAGGTCAAGAGAAATCATCTCCAAACTATTGACGGGGCTTTTGTGAGTAGTAGTCTTCCACTGTATAATTCTAAGATGAGTACCCAAGTATTAGACAAACAAGAGTGTTTGGTTCAAATATCTGATGACAATGACGCCGAGGAAGAGATTATGGAATCCGGGCCTTTTGAACCACAGGGCAATGTCCGTATTGCGACTGGTTTAGTGAAAAAAAGTCCTAAAGATGACAATGCAACTGTGATTCGCTTTCCAAAAGTACCTAAATCCAGAAGTAATTTTATATCTCTTCAGAGTTGGGAAGGTTTTGTCGTAGAAAAGAAAGATAAGACTTTTGTTGCCAGAGTGTCAGATTTAACTCACGATAATCCGGAAGAAGAAGCCGAAATTCCACTGAAAGAGGTTTCAGAAGGCGACATGGGATTACTTGAGCAAGGTGCAGTATTTTATTGGCATATTGGCTATCTTCACGAAGCGTCAGGCCAAATAAAACGTCATTCAAGCATTATCTTCAGGCGCTTCCCAATGTGGAGAAAAGAAGACATTGAAAAGGCAAGACTTGAAGCACAAAAAATGATGGAGTTATTTGTCCGGGAATAATATAAATATCGCTCCGCAACAGAATGAAATAGAAGTTTCCGTTTTTGGTCCAGGGTACGGTGAATGTATATTGATTCATGACGGAGATGGCGAATGGTTTATCATAGATTCATGTATTGACAGTAAGTCCAAAGAACCAGCGCCTCTTCGTTATCTACATTTGATCGGAGTCGATTATACTAAATGTGTCAAGCAGATTATAGTGTCTCACTGGCATGACGATCATATCCGTGGCTTGGGTAATATTGTAGAAAGGTGTAAATCCGCCGAACTAATATTCTCAAACGCTTTGCAATCAAAAGAATTTCTTACCTTAGTTTACGCGTATACATCTAATACCATGATGAAAAGTACTGGAGTGGGCGAATTCAAAAAAATCCTGGAAGTTTTAAAAGATTATGGGAAAAAGCCAAAATGGGCTCTTGCGGATAGAACCTTATGGCGTAAAAAGAAAGGAAGTCCCAACAAAGGATATGATTGTTCTATTTACTCTCTTTCTCCTTCTGACAGTGCGATACTGTCAACACAAATCGAATTAGCCAAATTAATGTGTGAGCCGGATATAACTAAACCAAAGAAGCCAAAGGGACGAGTGTTAGCTCTAACTCATAATCGTGCTTCTATCGTTTTGTGGATCGAAATAGGAGGAATTTGTTTATTGCTTGGCTCCGACATGGAGAACTATGGCAATGATGACGATGGATGGTCATCTGTACTAAATTCAACTTTGTATCATCAAGGGAAAGCCTCTGTTTTTAAAATATCTCACCATGGCTCAGTTAACGGCCACCATGAAGATGTTTGGAAAAAAATGCTTGATAGTAATCCAATCGCTATTTTAACACCTTACAATAGAGGACAACAGAAACTCCCGACACAAGATGACGTACAAAGAATCTGTGCACTAACGAAAAGCGCATATTCCACGTTTGACTTCAGGGCTGAAAAAATAAAAGGAAGGGGCATAGCTATTAAAAAGACAATTAAAGAGATAAACGCCCATCTTAAATCTCTTAATAACTCAACTTTCGCAGTAGAAAAGTATGGATAGAGTAAGTGTAAATAAGGAATTACGAAGAAAATATACCTCTTTTTGTTGTATAATAGTATTACTTCCAAATAATTCTACTAAAACAAAAA
>JADFXO010000497.1 GCA_015233485.1 Nitrospirota bacterium | reverse complement strand
CAATGGTATATACTCGATAAGATGTTGGCAGAAATCTGTGATCAGGAAGTAAATCACCTTAACGAGAGAGCCGGTAGAAAACTAACAAAATCAGTAGAAGCTCATCGTTCCGAACTCATTGAAATTCCTTGCGATAGTTTTTTAGAGTTATCCAAAAGAGGACCATCTCCGAACATATATTCAGTAGAGTACCATAGTTTGAGACAGGGTGTAAAAGAACCATAGTATGAGATTTTGTGTCAAACTATGGTTCCGCGACACACAATGATCCAATTTTTGCTTCATACATAACCGATCTCCTTTTAAATACTTGATCTTTTAGACAAAAAATAGGCGACCGACAATTGCCAAAGGCCGTTGTCGGTCGCCTAAAGTCGATAAATTGTTAATAATTACGCCGCGAGTACCATGGGCATGAGAATGGTCAAGCCGTTACCTGTTGTGCTTATTTATTGGGCAGGGGAAATTTGATTTCAGACTTGATCATACGAATTGAAATACCGCGCAGTCACGCCAAGATCCTCGCTATTTCCGAGAACCGTACACATCGCGCAAAACTGCGACAGTCCCCTCAAAAATGTGTCGAACACTGCCATCAGGCATGACCACAGTATCCAGATAGTTGCCGGTATTTACAAGATACCTCTCCCTATCCTTCCGGATCGTAACTTCATGATCGACCATGCGTTGCTCATTCGCCATCCAGCGGGCATACAACATAATTTGCCCGTCGACCACATTGACTGACAAGACAGTGCAGCCAAGAGGAAGCGACACGATCTGCTCTGTAACATCCATCAGCTTCACAGGCTCAATAGTATTCATAATGACGCCCAGGCAAACCTCATCCAAATCCTTCTCCTCAGCAGAAAATCCGCCTTCCTTCCCCACCTCGCATCCGCGGCTTTCGAGCTCAGCGCATATCATATCGAACGTCATCAGGTCCCGATTGTTAAAACTGTCCAAGACATGGATGGCACCGTATAAGCCACCAGCCTCTTTAATGAGATCTGTCGTACTCTTGCTGTGAATAATTCCTTTTGTCGTTGACAACATTGTCTTCCCTCCCGTTAATTAGGCGATTTTGATACAACTAACAATTCCCGACAATCTGCTCAAGCTCCTTGACTACCGTGCAAAAGTTCTTTCTTGCCGCATAATCAAGCACCCTGAATAGGGGCTGGCCTGTAACGGAATCAGTCCCAGCGGAACGAATAGAGCTCAGCTGTTTGCGGGTTATCCCACAAACCGAAAACTTACCGGAATCATCAGTATCGGACTTTGGGCAGGAATTGCATTTCACGACAAGATTCCCGTTGATATCCAGCTTCGCTTCAAGCACCTCCGGGGTGGCATCGTACTTATCAAAAATTGCTTCCACTGCCGAGCCGCTGATCTCAATTTCCCTGACCCCATTTACTGCACTCACAGTATTAATATTTATCATTTTGTTCTCCTGCACTTAAAATATAACCCCGTAACAAATCAGCCTCGGGCCTTTTGAAACGTGGGCTTGCTGACATATTGCACTCCTAAAACTATTCTTCCTTGCCGTTCAGCCGGCGAGCAGCTTTTGTTCCTGGACGCGCCCTCTTAGACGCAGCTTTCCTATCAGTGTGTTGCTTTGTGTTTCTTCCGATCGACCATGGACCGACAGACGGGGTTCTCAGCGAATTCGCTTTCCTTGCCATAATCTCTCCTTTTAAAATCGTTTTTAGTTGACGGGGTAGACTTCGCCGACCATATCTTTAACGTCATCACCACAGTTAAGCAACTCAAACTGATCAACAACTACTTTAGATTCTTTTATAAATAACTTCTCGATCTTTGACAAAATTTTCATAAAATCAACCTCCTTTTCAATTAATTGGTTAAAAACACAAAAAGGGGCCATGTTTGATAAAAACCAAACAAGGCCCCTTTCCCCCGTCTTATAACAACCAGGCTCAGTGAGGGATTATTACTAACCCAAGATATACTCTACTTGTGGAATTAACAAAATGGTTGCGTCGAATTAAGCATAACATTGCTGCAATTTCCACTATTTACGTGCCGGCAACCCCTATAGATTAAACATAACAGCGTGTTGGCGCAATGTTATGCCTAATTCCACATCACCCATAGTTGCCTCCACCTTTTACCTTTCAAAAAAAGCCCAAACATGCCAAAGGCAGTGCTCCTGAGTGTTAACAGCTACCCCTATTAATATTCGCAGGCTGTGATGCTACTTTTGGCGACGCCGAACTTCTTCGCCGCCTTTTCATAAATGTCCTCTATGAAAACACTCACCCACTTCCCCTCCGAATTGTACGCCTCCGCGTGCCCTGTAATGTACCTCAACTTTTCGGCACCGGCTGTCATCATTATCAGGACTTCCCCATCCTCCATAAAAGGACAGATGTGAACAGTGGGGTCAAACTCTACTTCTTCCTCCTCTCCCTGTTCGTTCTCGACGCAAACATAACTGGGCCAGCTACCATACTCGTCGTCGGATAGGAAACACACCTTCCCTTCATTCTCACCTTCGCCGTCGCTGACATTGCTCGATAGACTTCTTTAACCCTTCCTTATCTTTAACGCGAATATAATTAGACCTTGCAGTGCCATACCAGTTAGCC
>JADFXO010000496.1 GCA_015233485.1 Nitrospirota bacterium | reverse complement strand
CTCTATGGAAAAGTTAGCAACAAGATGGTCAAACACCTCCCTATCGCAGTCAACGGAAAGACTGCGGGGTTTGTTTACGGTCACGACATCAGTAAGATTGCCGTAATAACCTCTTTACTTAATCAACTTGCAGAGAAAAGGATGATGACCGATGAGATACTTGATAGATACAACGAACTCAAAATGCTTTATGCTTTTGTGGAAAATTTCAACACCTTTAATGTTAAGGAAATAGCCGACTTTCTTATAAAATATGTGGCGGTTAAGATTGAGGGAAAGATTGAGTCCGATAATGTTTCTGTCATGCTTATAAACGAAAATACTGGCGAATTGGAGTCAATATCCGAAAAAGGCTGGCCGGTAGAGTCACTAAAAGATATTGCCGGCAATCTTGTAATCTCCGGCAAGGCCGATATAATAAACAACTGCACTCACTACCCAAGATTCATCAATGCAGCAGGCAGTATTACCTCTATAATCTATGCTCCGATAAAAGCAAAGGAAAAGACCCTTGGCATTGTAACCGCAAGCACCAAAAATCCACACACCTATAGCGCGGCTGATCTTCAGTTTTTCCGTACGTTGGTGTCTCATGCGGCTGTTGCTATAGACAATGCTATACTCCACAAGTCTCTTAAGGAGGCCTTTATTCAAACAGTTTACGCACTTGCGGCGACACTGGAAACAAGAGACCCCTATACCGGAGGCCATTCAAAGCGGGTGAAGGCTTACAGTGTAGCCATTGCGGAGACTCTTGGCATATCCGCGGCTGACAAAGAGAGGCTTGAGATTGCCGCAGACCTTCACGACATCGGGAAGGTAGGCGTCAGCGACGATGTGCTGCATAAGCCCGACAAGTTAACAGACGAGGAGTTTAAGCAGATCAAAACCCACACGACTCGCGGAGCGGAGATACTGTCACACATAGAGAAATTTATAGACGTCATTCCCGGCGTTAAATATCACCATAAACGCTATGATGGCGGAGGGTATCCAGATATGCCTGAAGGGGAGGAGCTTGACCTGATTGCCAAAATAATAGCCGTTGCTGACTCCTTCGACGCAATGACCTCTGACAGGTCATACAGAAATGCCTTACCTCGTAACATTGCCTTCTATCGATTGAGGGAAGGCTCCGGTACTCAGTTTGACCAGGAGGTTGTGAATGCATTCTTCGTGGCCGTGAAAAAGAAAAAGATATAATCACACAGAATCAGACTAAATAAATTAAAGGAGACAATGACAATGCCGAAAATTTTGATAGTAGATGACGAACAGATCATTAGAACGCTTATCAACCACACCCTTGAACCCCTTGAGGACAACGGTGTGGTTATTATAACTGCCCAAGACGGTGAAGAGGCGCTTAAAATAATAAAAAAAGATAAGCCTGAACTTGTGTTCCTCGATATTGCGATGCCAGAGATGGATGGTTTTGAAGTATGCGACACTGTTAAAAATAAACTTCACATGAAAGGAGTTCATATAATAATGGTTACGGGCATGGGACAGGAGTTTGATAGGGAAAAAGGCATAAAAAGCGGCTGTAATTTTTACATCACAAAACCCTTCAGCACCGAGGAGTTGAGAAGTAAGGCACGGGAAATACTTGGCCTTTAGGGGCTGTTAAACAAACTGTGTCAACACCATATTACTCAGAAGAGGGGTATGACTGAGCTATGTACGAAATTGAGGCTTCGGGAGTACAGGGACACATCCCAATTACGGGACGGGGACAAAGGGGACAGATTTATTTAAGCCGACCTAATGAAAATCAGGACAAGCGGTGAGAAATATGACAGAAAATAGACCAAACATGTTACACTATGGCATGGAACCGGAGAAGGAAAGACTAAAGGGTTTGATTTCAGCTATTTTAAGCCAAGCCGGTGACGTGCCTAAAGTGAAACTGGCGAAGCTCATATTGTTGGCTGAAATTGAGCACTAACGGGTAAGTCTATTACTGGTTTGACGCTTGCCTTATGGGCCGGTAATAGCTTTCTTTGACGAAGTGCTTGAGGAAGGGCTTAATACGCTCTGGAATAAGGAAATGTCTTTTGTACCCATATACGAAAGCGGAAGGCAAGTAAAACAATATTCATACTGTTCTCTAAACAAATATACAACACCTTACGATGTGGCGGAGGTGTGGCGTGAAGCACAGGAAACTATAGCCGGCGTAGTCAATAAATATGGTGGGATGACAGGGACTGAGCTGTCTAATATATCTCATAAAATGCCTGCATGGCACTATTCAGAACCAAACGAACCTATCTATGTGTCTGAATTGGCGATTGATACAGAAGAAAAATACTTTGCAATGCTGGATATAGTGGATGACATGGAAGAAATGGAAGATGATTCCCTTGAAGAAGAATTATACAGAAAATTACAAAAGGCTTAAATCGGAGTTTCCCTTAAGACTTATAGAGTTAATCAGAGCTAAAGAAGAAATTATAGTATCGTCTCCAACAACAAATCCTCTCCTGAAACGTCCGTTCAAAAATACCAGACGATTCAAGTCCGGCAAAATACGGATTCTTTATGCTAATGCGTTTGCCCTGAAATCACAATAGGTTGCTGACAAACGATAACAACCATTCTGTTAATATAATCACACCGGCG
>JADFXO010000495.1 GCA_015233485.1 Nitrospirota bacterium | reverse complement strand
CATTGGAACAGTAGCCCATCCACTCAATTTTAGATTACTTGCCTATTGACGATGCTGTTACTCAGTTTTCTTTCGGTCATCAAAGTGAATCAGGAATTGCAATGCAGTGTTGGTATGTTTTAAAAGTTCATCCGCGTATTGTGAAACCTTTTTATTTTTAAAATATTTTTCCTCATAAGCATGAGAGAAATTGTTCCTTTTTTCGGCAAAGAAATTTAGTTTCTTCTTTAAGCAGAATAGAGTTTCTTCATCCCACTTATTTGCAGTATTGACTGGGCCGACTTCTTTTTTATCTTTATAATATGCTATAGCCTCCTTAATTAATTCACCCATATTTGTTGTGCCTGTACTTGGTCTATTTGGTGTTACACTATTTAGTTCCACTGAAAGCGTTTTTTCGATCTTCATCCCTATGTCTGTTACAGTCGAGATGCAATAATGCTTTATGTTTCTATCAAATAATCCTTCATCAATTATTTTATCGTTTTTAAGAGATGTGCATATACCATAGATAAAACTCACAAGTCCGCGAAGCCACTCACTCTCCTGTATTTCTTCATTTTCTGCGGACATAGACCGGTCGTTTTGTTGTCTTTTCTTACATTCTTTGAAAAAATTAATTATTTCAACAATTTTTTCCCTTTTCAGTTCCTTAATAATAAATGGATGAGGGTAATTATATGAAGTATAATTTCCTATTATATCCAATACATCTTCTTGTTGTTCTCTATCAATTATAGTTGTTTCATATAGTACAGGACATTTGGCATCACTGAGATATTCTATTGGTGTAACGACTCTGGTTGTGCACTTAATATATTTATGATTGGCAGAAAGACCATGAATTCTTTCTACAATTGTCTCCCCTACATCGGGGAGACCTCCAACCAGATGAAGAATATAAGCACCTTCAAATGGGTGAATACTTTCTTTTTTTACATATTCAATAGTTCTTATCTTTTCATTATCAATAAGAGATTTTAACATAGTATTTTTGAAATAATTAATATTGCCAGCATTGGCACGGTCAGTGAACTCCAGTTCCATAATGATAATAAATTCTTCAAGACCATCAGCTTTTTCGGCTGGAGTAATATCCGAAGCACAACTGACTTTTAGGATTACTTTTTTTTGTTCTAAATCGTACTTTATTTCATCGTTATTATATTTATTATCATCGTTATTATATTTATTATCAATGATATCTTTTATTGCATCAATGTTGCCTAACACATAGTCCTTTCTCACGCCACCTGCAAGGTCATCAATAAAGGTATTAAGTACCCCCGTTATCATCCACTATATCACTTGTTATATTCACTAGGTTGATATTGCGATATTTTATAACATCAGTAATAGTGTAAAATGTTTGGATTCCAGATACCTCTTTGAGTTGACTATGCCCATCTTTTAAATAGCTCTCTATCCTTTGCTTAAAAAAAGCAACATTCTCAGCATAACCTTGGAACATTAAGTCATGAACACCAAGTATCCCATGACATACCATTTTCAACGGTGCTTTTTTAATTTTGTTGCGCACATCATAATACTCATGTGTATGATATAAAGCATACATTTTGTTTTGTTCTATTTTCTTTATTATAACGTTCGGGTTGATTACATATCTATCTCCTGAACAGGTATCTTTTGAAGCGGAGCTATCTTCAATTTTGCCAGCATCATCGAAAGACAACTGCATCGAAGGATTTAGTGGAAATATTAGTTCTAAATCAAATTTAAGTTTTGCAATAATTGCCCCTTCTTTTGACTTGGCGAGAACAGATGTGAGACTATATTCAATAGTCGGGCCGATGAATTGACTTTTGCCGCAAACTTTTAGAGAGCTACTTTCTTTTGCCTCAACTGAGTTGCATAAGGCAACGACGGTACTGCAATGCCCTTGGGCAGTTCTTATAAGTACATCTGAAAGGCAATAGAATCCCCTTATATCGTGGCTGCACATCGGTACAATTATCAGTTGAGGATTCTTTTCATTCAGGGTGGATGATGAATATTTCATAAAGTCGCTGCATATGAATACTGAAAAAGACAGAGGTTTCCCGTTAATTTGATACCACGTAAAACGAAGAATCTTTTTTTCCGCATCCGGTGGATCATTTAAATATCCAGATTCTGGCGTTGATTTCGAAAGTTTATATTGATAGTATATGTTTCCATCAGGAAGGATTACAGCCGCTTTATTACTGTATTCATTGTCGTCATAAACACCTGCAACTATTATACTATGATATCTTTTGGCGATATCCTGTAAACCATTAACCATCGTTTTATTGACAGAATATTCTGGAAGGACAAAAATATCTACTTTTTCAAAATTCTTATCTTTTCTATCCTTTATCAATTCGCCAATAGAACTGATACAAGAGGTAATTCTCTTTGTTCTATTAGCAATTGCATTAGGCCTCCATTTGTAGCGATCTATACCGCCAGGTGCGGAGCTTTTGTACATTTCGGTTTCCAAAGGAATTTCTAACTGTAACAAACAAACGACGACTTCACTTTTTAAAGGAACACTTAACGGAATGTCCTCAACAGGTATGGTTCCCCGCTCCATGTTATCATCCTCCTTATCTATAAATTATATGTATCAAGCCACCGTTTGTATTATATATTATAA
>JADFXO010000494.1 GCA_015233485.1 Nitrospirota bacterium | reverse complement strand
TAGAGGTGACAGACCTTATGAGTGTCGAGAAGTACAGCCACGTCATGCACCTCGTATCAAATGTAGAGGGGACGCTTGCCGAGGGGCTGGACGCCTTTGATGTGCTTAGGGCGTGTTTCCCTGCGGGGACAGTAACCGGCGCCCCTAAGGTGAGGGCAATGGAGATAATTGACGAACTCGAACCTGTATTGAGGGGGCCGTATGCCGGGGCAGTCGGATATTTCAGTTTCTCCGGGGCGATGGACATGTGTATAACTATCCGGACATTGGTCATCAAAGACGGCACAGTCTATGTTCAGGCCGGGGCCGGCATTGTGGCCGACTCAATTCCAGAAGGTGAATACAATGAGACTGTAAATAAGGCCAAGGGTATGATGCGCGCTGTGCAAATGGCAAAAACACAGTTTTCTTTAAATCCCAAACAGGCCAAAAAATAGGAACAACTTATGCTTTTAATGATAGACAACTATGATTCTTTTACTTATAACCTCGTACAGTATCTTGGTGAGCTTGGGCAGGACGTAAAGGTCTTTAGAAATGACCGCATAACGATAGACGAGATAAGGACACTTGCCCCGCAGGTGATTGTCGTGTCGCCGGGGCCGTGTACGCCTATGGAGGCTGGGGTCTCGGTTGACGTTATTAAGACATTTACCGGCGTCATCCCAATCCTTGGCGTCTGCCTTGGGCATCAATCCATAGGGGCGGCATTCGGGGCATCTATCGTACGGGCGGACAGGCTCATGCACGGCAAGACCTCACAGATTCACCACGACGGCAAGGGTCTTTACGATGGAATCGAAAACCCGTTTACGGCAACGAGGTATCATTCTTTAGTCATAAAGCCGGGGACACTGCCTCCGGATTTTGAAATCACCGCGTGGACACTTGAAGATGAGATCATGGGGGTGCGCCATAAGGAATTCTTAGTCGAGGGCGTGCAGTTTCACCCTGAGTCCATTTTGACGACGGTTGGTAAGGACATCCTGAGGAATTTCCTGCGCCTTGCCGAAACTCATAACGCCCCGGTAATATAATAAAATATGATAAAAGAGGCCATAAACAAACTCACGCAGCGTATCAGTCTCTCAGAAGATTTGATGTCTGGCGCGATGGCTGAGATAATGGAAGGCAGCGCCACCCCTGTTCAGATTGCCTCATTCCTCACGGCATTGAAAATGAAAGGCGAGACCGTTGAGGAGATAACCGCTGCTGCACGCGTGATGAGGGCAAAGGCCGCGCGCATAACCGCCCCTGAAGGCGTTGTCGATACGTGCGGGACGGGCGGCGATATGTCAAACACGTTTAATATATCCACAACGGCGGCCATCGTTATTGCCGCATGTGGCGTGCCGGTTGCCAAGCACGGAAACCGTTCGGTATCGAGCCGTTCAGGCAGCGCCGATGTGCTTGAGGGGTTGGGCGTAAAGATAGATTTAGCGCCGGAGATGGTCGGGAAATGTATGCTTGGAACAGGGTTTGGATTTATGTTCGCGCCGCTGTTCCATCCCGCGATGAAACATGCCGCCCCGGTGCGGCGTGAGATGGCAATTAGGACAATTTTTAACATACTTGGGCCGCTTACAAATCCGGCAGGGGCGAAGCGCCAGATAATGGGTGTGTTCTGCCGGGAACTTGTAGAGCCGCTGGCGCACGTACTTGGAAACCTCGGAGCGCTTGACGCTATGGTTTTTTACGGCGAAGATGGCCTTGACGAGATAACCATAACGGGCAGGACGTTTGTATCAAGGTTTAGAGACGGCCGGGTTGAGAATAAGGAGTTTTACCCAGAAGACTTTGGATTTAAACGCGCACATATTGACGCTATCAAAGGCGGCGACAGTCAGGAAAACACCGCAATCACGATGAGAGTTCTTGACGGCACTTATACGGGTGCGGCGCGTGATATTGTCCTGATGAACGCGGCGGCAGGACTGATGGTCTCAACCCTTGGCATTGATGATATTAAAGAGGCCGTGAGAGTGGCTAAAAACGCCGTCGACTCCGGCAGGGCGTTAGAAAAACTCGATGAGATAATAAGGGTAGCGAATGAGTTAATGGCCGAGTCTATTTAACAGACCTCGTCGTGGGAGCCTAATTATTTTACAAAGAACTTTAAGGCTGCTATCATTATGCCGATTTGTGTTGCCCAAAAAGCCAGCATCCACTTGATGGAATCTAACTTGGACTTCTCGATTTCAGCTTTCACGGATTCTATGTCTGCCTTTAGTTCAAGTCTTACTTTCTCAAGGTCTGCTTTAGTGGCAAGCCCCTCTGTGCTTGTTTCCTGCGCGACCTTAAGCGCTTCAGACAAGCCCTTCGCTTGTTCTTCAGAGAAGCCGGAAGACCTCAGGGATTCTACCACCCTTAATGTGTCAAACAATACCGCTGCCATAGTTACATTATAGCGTATCTCTTATTTTTTTTCAATTCTTTTATCGCTCCCACTGGCCAATCCGGCTAAAAGATTCAGTGTGTGGCGCAGAGAGTTGTGGAGGGTAATTATTTTATGGTATAAACATTATACATATAGACAAATGATTGAATTTTACCTAGTATATACCGGGCTGTGAGGGATGCAGTGGTTTCGCCGACCCCGGCGATATAGCTTATAATATTTGAGGGGCGCGGGAAAAAAAAGATAAAAA
>JADFXO010000493.1 GCA_015233485.1 Nitrospirota bacterium | reverse complement strand
CAACAGATGTCCCTTTAGCTGTGTATCTAATGGCATTAAGCAGCAGGTTTTCAAGCGCCTGCCTGAGCATTTCACGGTTTCCGTTTAATATTAGTGGAGAAGACTCAGATGTCACTACTACAGAACAGCCATTGCTTTTTGCCTCAAAATCCACATCCCTGGCAATTTCCTCAACGAGGGCGGCTATGTCGAGGGGTATCATCTTAATCGTGCCGTTTTCATTTTCCAGCCTGGTAAGCGTCAACATCTGGCTTATCAGCTCATTAAGGCGGTTTGATTCACGCTCAATCCTGTCAAAGGGCGCCGATAGTGCCGGGCCTGCCGACTGCCGTGCAAGCTCTAATGCAACATTAAGCCTGGACAATGGAGAGCGCAGCTCGTGGGACACATCCCGAATCAACCGCTTATGAGCACCTACCAGTGTCTCTATTCGCTCAGCCATCCGGTCAACGTCACGCCCCAGTTCTACCACTTCGTTCTTTTGATGTACTAACCCTTCCCCAACGCGCGCCGACAGATCCCCATCAGCAAGCTGCTGTGTTACCTTACGTAGTCTGCGCAGAGGTAAGATAGAATACCTGAAAAATCCATACCATGTCAGGAGAGCCGATATGATGGCTGCGGCCAGACAAGAGATAAACACACCGGCATATTGCCACGGTTTGCCGTTAAGGCTAACAGGCTCGGCAGGAGGCCATGTACGCGGGGCGCGGTGAGGTCTGCACCCAAACATATTCTCAACGCCGACCATACAATCTCCATTTAAAATCCCATGCGGGGAATTAAACGTACAAGGCTCGCCCTCCTTCTTGCCCTCACATGCCGCGATAGCCTCAAAAGGGGGTTTTCGCAACGGCTCTGCGCCTTGTTGTGCTTCAAGGGTCGAACCAACTGATGAGAAAACGATTAATACTACCAGTACAGCACATGCCAGCACACGCAACCCCCCGGCTGTCTTGAATGCTATATTCAGTTTAGAAATCATGGCGACTATTATTCAGCCGAATACAGGTATCCGATGCTGCGAACTGTCTTAATTCTGTCAGATTCGTCTGCCCGCTGTCCAAGCTTCCTGCGCAGGCTGCTTACATGCACATCAATACTCCTATCATAGGCAAGGAGGTTCCTGCCCAGGGCCTTTTTGACTAATTCGTCACGGCTCACTATTTGCCCGGCATTTTGCATCATGATCTCAAGGATGGCAAATTCTACCGATGTCAGCTCCACTTTCTGTCCAGCCCGAAATACGGTACGATTCCCGGCAACAAGCTCAATGTCGCCGACTATAAGTCTTTCTTTGTCGGCCTGCGATTGAGAGGCGGACTCCATACGACGCAGCACGGCCCGAATCCTTGCAACCAGCTCACGCGGGTTAAATGGTTTAGGCAGGTAATCATCAGCCCCTATCTCAAGGCCTACAATGCGGTCAACTTCCTCTCCACGAGCCGTCAGTATGATAACAGGCACACGTGATACGGTGCGAATTCGCCTTAATACTTCAAATCCATTGATCCCTGGCAGCATCACATCCAGTACTATCAAAGCGTACTGTCCTGATACCGCCCTATCAACACCCTTCAGTCCATCATGCACCGCATCTACCTCAAACCCCTCCAGTGTGAGATAGTCACTTAGCAGAACGCATAATTCAACGTCATCATCAATTATCAGTATATTGTTCATCATAATTCTTACTTAATTATAGTCTATATCCATGTCGTTTGTCTGTTAAGAATTGTAAAGAATGATGCCTGAATGTTTACAAAACTTTACAAAAGCCTTTGCAATCTTAACCCTACTTTACGTAATTACCGTTTATACTATAATCAGCGTGGGTATAAATCCACGAAATCAGAATCAGGGAGGTATGTTATGTTGAGAAAAAAAGTAGTATTACTAATCGTGTTAGCGGCATTTGTATTGCAAGGTTGGGCAACAGCGTGGGCGGGGGCCAGCCTTGCCTCACTCGTCTATCCCATCGTCAATACGGGGCAGATTAAGTGCTACGACAACAACAAGGTAATCACACCACCGGCACTTGGCCAGGCGTTCTACGGCCAGGACGCCCAATATCGTGGCAATCAGGCCAAATACACCATCAGTGCTGACGGCCTTACCGTTGCTGATGGTGCAACCGGACTTACATGGCAGCGTAGCCCGGATACCAATGGAGACGGAACAGTGGCCACCAGTGACAAACTGACATGGGCACAGGCAGAGGCACGTCCAGCGGCACTCAATGCCGTCAAATACGGTGGCTACAGCGACTGGCGTCTGCCGACTATCAAGGAACTCTACTCGCTGATAACCTTCACTGGCACAGACCCCAGCAGTTTCACAGGAACAGACACCTCCGTACTCACGCCATTTATTAATACGGCGTACTTCAAATTTGCCTATGGTGACCCCAACAGCGGGGAGCGCATAATTGATGCCCAATACGCCTCCAGCACGGTCTTCATCCTCAACCCCGCTCAGACTGGTTCTCCAAAAGTCTTTGGGGTGAATTTTGCCGATGGCCGCATCAAAGGATATGACCTGCAATTGCCGGGCACCGGGCAGAAGACATTTTTCGTGCAGTGTGTGCGCGGCGGCTCGACCTACGGCAAAAACGATTTTCATGACCACAAAGACGGAACAATCACCGACAACGCAACAGCTCTT
>JADFXO010000492.1 GCA_015233485.1 Nitrospirota bacterium | reverse complement strand
AAACGAGCAAATGAAGGTGGGCGTGGTATTTCGGATAATGTTGTTATAAAAGATTGGAAACAGGTTCACGATTCTCTTCCGAGGCTCATGGAGCTTTTCGGTAATAGATTCAAGCTCTTGGACAACAACGCGATTTATGCTTCATCGGACGAGTATAATAGAGAGTTTAAGAGTAAAATGGTTCCAAGGTTCACGAAAGAAGGAATGCGGATGATTAAGGAACCACTTATAAACCCGATAGGCAAGGAAATTATTGCCAAGCTCAATGCTATTGGCGGCATGTATTTGAAAGACCTTGGAATTGATACAACGAAGTTCGTTGCGGCTTAATGGCGTGTGATCGGAAAAACTATATGATACAGGCACTTGCAACTTTTATTCGTGTTCTTGACGAGGATGTAGATAAACGTCTTGAAGAGAAGCGACATAAAATAGCTGTTGATTTTGACGATAAGGTGGGAGCTTTAGCATTTGATTCCGCGAAGAAAATGGGTTATCGAGTATCGAGAGAGGACGAGAAAAGGCTTGAAAGGGGTTTATCTAAAGTTCTGATTCCGTGGTTTGGCAAGCTCAAAGAGAGGTAGATTTAGAATTTTTTTACTATCAACTGTGCAAAATGGATGTATATTATGCTGAAGAGAATTGTTATGGAAATTCAGATTTTTGATTGTTTAAAAACAGTTGAATTAGTAGAGGATGATACGGGGATTGGAAAGAAGATAGCAAAAAAGCTTGGTGTATTTTTGAATGGATGGTGGGAGGATTTAAAGGAATTCGTTTTTACTGACCCTGTAACAGAATCCTCGTTTACAGCCAGAAACGAGTATGAGGCCAGAAAAAAACTCGACGCTTTAAGGGTGAGGTTTGCCAATGCTTAATCAATTAGTGGAAGAAATAAAAAAAGAGATTACAAAGGAAATGGTTGAGTTTTTTTACAAGAGAACGGAAGCCCACATTGAGCGCGTGAGAAAAAATATCAGGAAAATCATTGCAAAATTTCCCGAGTTGGATAAGCAGGAGATGGAGAACAGAGCTTTTGAGCATGATGATACAAAGTATGGCGATAAGGAGTTTGTGCCGTATGTTTTGATGACATGGAATTATAAACAGGTTAATCATCCAACAAAGGGTTTGTCGAAGGAAGCGATTGGTGAGATAGACAATGCTGTTGAAAGTCATTACAAGGCCAACGATCACCACACCGATCATTACTCCGATGTTAAAAAAATGAGCAAAGAGGCCATTGCGGAAATGGTTTCGGATTGGGCCTCGATGAGCCAAGAAAAGGGGAATTCCTTAAAAAAGTGGGCTGATAGTTTTGTTGCCAAACATGCCTTTTCCGACGAGCAGAAGGAATTTATTAACAGACTTGTAGATTTACTTGGATGAGTTGCGTTGAAACTTCTTGTAGATAAGGTGATTTAATATGGAACCTTACGAATGTGATTCTGTTAGGTTTAATCTGTGGATGCCGAGATGGATGCATAAGGGTATGGTTAATTTTGCTGTCAGAGACGGAAGAGATGCAGCAGATATTATGAGACAACTAATTTCAGAGTGGATTTTGTACAAAAAATCCGGAATCCAGTATCGTGGATTCAGTGATAAATTAATAGATTTAAAGAAGGAGGAGTGATATGAGTGAGTCTGATAACAAAAAGTTTGTTGAGGATCAGGGTAAAATTGAGGGAACGTCAAGCCTCGTTTCCAAAGAAGTCGATGAGGAGTCAAAGAGTTCTTTTGCAGAATATGAGTTTCCCCTTGGATACATTTCTCCTGAAGGAAATCTTTATGACAAAGTTATTTTGCGAGAAATGACTGGAGAGGAGGAGGATATTTTTGCCGCGAGAAAAATGTCTATTACAAGAAAAATAAATAAGGTTTTGGCTAACTGTATTGTTGAACTTGGTAGTAAGGAAATTGTTAATGTTATTAGAGAAAAACCAAAACTTGAGGAAATAGTTGCGAGGCTTCCGTCAATAGATCGTATGTTTTTATTGGTTAGAATTCGTCAGCAAACTCACGGGAACATTTTTGGATTTGATTATACATGCCATAATCTTGTTACCGACGAAGATGGTGAACATCCGTGTGAGTTAAAACAGTATGTTAGTGTTAATTTATCCGAACTTGATGTAAAAATGCCGGTTGACAAAAAAAAGAGACTGTTTGAGTGTGCTGTTTCAAATGGGAGGAAGGTTGAGTTTAGGATAATGGATGGCGGGGACGACCAGTTTTTGAATTCCGGAGACGAGGAAAAGTCCTTGTCGGAAATAATGATGCGTAGAGTGACAAAGTTTGATGGCCGTTCTGTCAATTTGGATGATCTAAAAAAGATGTCTATTAAGGACAGAAAAATTATACGTAGAGAAATGGAAAAGGCCGACGCTGCTGGAATGGATAGTGAAATAGAAATTGAGTGCGCAAAGTGCAAAAAAACAGTAAAGGAGACTCTGCGGTTTGATAGCGCCGATTTTTTCTTTCCAGAGGGGCAGTAGTGTTTGAAGCGGAGATTCATGCCCTGATGCATTATTTTCATATTCCGTACAAAGATGCTATGAGTATGCCGGTTTCGAGAAGGTTAAGAATGATAGAGCGAGAAAATATTTTAATGGAGAAAAAGTAAGTGAAAGCATTAGCTCTCATATTTCAGGGCGTAGACAGAGGTGCCAA
>JADFXO010000491.1 GCA_015233485.1 Nitrospirota bacterium | reverse complement strand
CAACATGACAGCCTTCTACTTCAAGACCTTTCACGACTAATATTCTGATAGCTTCTGATTTAGACATGATACGACCATCTTTACGATACCCTTTTATACGATACTCTTCTATCTCTTTCTCTATTATGCTATCAAATAATACTATCCCTTTCTTATCTTGTGCCATATAGCAGCCTCCTATGTGATGATATGTCTATATCAACAATACACAAATATGATAACTTTGTCAATTTAAAAATAATTGTTGACAATTAAGATAAAAGAGTATATCGTAGAGATAGTAGATTGATAACATGATAGGTTATTACATTGTAGTGTTGTCAGGAGGGTATGTTATGAAAAGAGCAGCAGCCTATATACGTGTAAGCACAGAGGAACAGGCACTTGAAGGCGTATCCCTTGATAACCAAAGGGAACGCATCACGGCGTACTGCCAGTACAAAGGTTACGAGCTTGTTGACGTGATAGCAGACGAAGGTATATCAGGCGGTAAGAATAAGGCGCGTGTCGGCTTCATATCCCTACTGGACACGATAGAACAGGGCGATATAGAGATAGTGGTACTGTATTCATTGGAGCGGCTATCGAGGGATATGTTGACGCTGCTATCACTTGAGCGGCTTCTTAATGAGCATGACGTACAGCTTCACACTATCGAGGGCGCGGTTGACACATCGAACCCTGATGGCTTTATGAGCTTTGCTATGAAGGCATTTTTAGGTGAAATGGAAAGAAGGCAAATAAAACACAGAACCGCTAAGGCCATGCAACACAAAAAGCGGCACGGGGAAGTTGTAGGCAGTATTCCTTATGGCAATATAAGGGCAGGTAAAGAGCTGGCCGTATCGAGTGAAGAGCTGGCCGTAAAGGGCATGGTAAATGCCTTATATGGCAAAGGACACAATCTATCGGCTATATGCCGGACACTGAAAGCCCAGGGCATTAAGACCAGAGCCGGAAGGGACTTTGACGGGACACAGGTTAAGCGCATGATAGACGGGTATCAAGAGACGTATCAGAGAACGAACACGGCGTTAAGCCAAAATATCAGAACATTCATTGAGGCGATAGCATGAAGAGACCAAAGAAAAGAAAAAAGATAGACAAGGGGAACGGTATGTCTATCGTTTCAGGCGATATGAAGGAAATCTTAAAGCGCGTGAAGGATAAAGAACCAGAACTTACAGAGATTGTTGAGCGGGGGACGAAAGGCCAAGATGACACACAGACCGACCATAGGCCGGTAAATAGAACATAAAAAAGGGGGATAAATTGAAAACGATGGAAGACGCATTACTTGCCGCAGACAAATCTAACTACGCAGGGTTAAAGTTTTACATGGTTAACACTGCCACTCACAACTTCCAAAAGGGCGATATGGTAACGGTTGACCCAACAGAAGAAGTCAAAATCGGGGATTTCGTCGTCGTCCAAAGCATTGACGCCGTCCATATTATCAAACTCACAGAGGAGATTAAGGAGATTGAACACTTGGGTAGAGTTTCTTGGCACTACACACCTGATCAAAACTTATATCCCCATTGCAAATATTGCGGGCAGGCGATAAGAACATAACAGAACCACCACTATTGAGGGGCGCGCCGGTGCTTTCGTGGTGTCGGTGCGCTTTCTATGGGCCGGGCAATTTTAAGGTACTTCCACGGCGTGTGTTTTTATGCGGGGGCGCTGAGCGCGGGAATTCAGCCTTTTTCTTTTTTGGGATTTCGCTTCGCGTTTCACATTTTGACATAGAAGCAAAGGTTTTTCAGAGGAAAGAGGCCGTTTATAATCGGTAATCGGAAGTCGTTTTCCAGCGCAAACAAACCGCGAAATCCCGCGGTCAGTGCTCCCGCATAAAAATAAGGTTGCTGCCAGTACCTTGAAACACAGTCCGCCGGTGTTCAGAAAACCGCTTAATAGATTGCCACTTTGAACGGTGGGGTAAAAATAGAATCATGGCCGGACTGGTACGGGGGGCACGTCGAGACAACATTTTTTTGGCTATAAAAATATTTTTTACAGTCTGCAAGTCGTATTAAGTCGTAGGGAGTCGTAACAAGTCGTAAAACGTGATTGTGATAGCACATTTTACCAATTTAATTTGTATTAGCGGTTTTACCTTCATAGGAAATGGCTACAAGAAAACCAGTCATAGCAAGTAGATAAAGGGCTTCTTAGCGCAATAGCGTATATCTGCCAGTTATTTATTTTCGGGATTATTGAAAAATCTTGTAACAACTATCACGTTTATGGTAAACTCTTAAATAGTTAAAGAAAAATGAAGCGCGCTTCCAGTCATAGACCAGATAGCGCGCACAATACGAGCGGTGGTGTTACTTTTGCAGGGTGCCACCTGTCCGCTCTCCTAACAAATACCTACTTTTATTGTAGGCGAAAAAAGTTAGGAGTGTCAATAGAAATCTTAGCAACAGGCTAAGTTTTTGTTTGACAGCCGCCCGTGTTGGAAAAATTCTACTTGACACGGAGGCTGTTTATGGCGCAACCCTTAAGTTTCTACGACAAAAACCAACTTTGTTCAATTCTCCAAATTTCCAGACCAACCCTTGACGTATGGTTGCGGGCAGGCAAACTGCCAGCCCTTGCAGTAAAAATCGGACACAAAACGCTTTTCCCACGGGCGGAGTTTGACGCGGCAATCGCAAGTCTGATGACGGTAC
>JADFXO010000490.1 GCA_015233485.1 Nitrospirota bacterium | reverse complement strand
TGCTTTTACGAGTTGCACAGTCTCCTCTGGTGTCAGGTTCTGCCCATTTGTCCCAACCCTGATATCCATTGCGCCTTTTAATGTTGCATATCTTATCATCTCTGTCAAATTCGGATTTAACGTTGGTTCGCCTTCCATTCCATAAGTTATTGAGGCAAGACTGTGTTTGCTTACCTCATCAATAATTGCCTTATATAGATTTAGGTCGAGTTTCTTCATTGTACCTCTATTGTGTGATCGCGTACAAATGTCACAACTCAAATTACATCCGTCTAAGACATCAAATGCTATTTCAAGTGGAAAATCAGTTAATTCGTTCATCTCTGAAGTTTTAGCCCAATTACGCCTATATTCAATAAATCTAGCCCTGATGTGTTCAGGAATGGCTTCTATCATGTATTTATCTATATCATGGATATTTGAGTATCTTTTTATAAACAACCTGTTTTCTTTTTCCATATTAAATCTCCCATCCGACACTCGTTAGTATAATTCTAACGATCAATGTTTATATTATACCACATCTCGTAGTTTAAAAACTGCCAGAAAAACATCATGTGGTTACAAATTCCTGTCAAGTGTTCCTGTAATAATTTTTTTATCTCTCCGATATTATAAATTGCCTTTTGTCTTTGAGTCGAATTGTTTAGCATCTCTATAGCCTTATCCTTCAAAAATACCTTCAGCCATTCGTTAAAAGGCGCATTCCACCCTTTTTTCATACAGTTATTAATGGTGCTATCCGGCAATATCCACTTCATTGCCTCTCTCAGGACGGCTTTGTTACAGCCGTTTTTGTATTTCATTAAAATGGGAATCGAAAACCCGTACTGCATCACATTCGAATCGAAATAAGGCATTCTACCCTTGAGCCTGAACTTGTTGAGATTAAATTCCTCTGCTTTCAGCACGCAAGGAATAACCTCGGAGTACAGGTCCTGATAAAGTTTATTAAGGAGATAGCTCTTGTACGGATGTTCCAGTTTTGGTGTGATGTAATGTGAATCAGCGTAGTCCCTATTAAATACGAAGAAATATTTATTATATCTGTCTAAATCGAGCAAACTCTCTCCATGCAGCCCGAAATTAATGTGTTTTTTGAAATATTCGTGTGCCGTGTCGTAACTCTTTGGATAAAGCGGATGGCCATGGTACTTGACCCAGCCCCTCATGTGTTCTACCATTAAAGATTCTTCGCCAAGGAGTTTTAAATCGGCAAAGAAAAACAGGTACTCCTCAATTTCACCGCAGTTGGCCTCGTCTCCGCCGAGGCCGCCAAACAAGGTGTCGAATCCGCGTGTCGAGACCTCCTTTGCCAAATAATAGTGCATCAACTGCGTAACCGTGTAGAAAGGCTCGTCTGCCTCTTTTAATATACCGACGACATCTTCGACAATTCCGCGAGGGTCTATTGTCAGTTTATTCCAGCTCTTACCTATTTTTGCCGCTACCGGCTCAATTTCCTTTGCCTCGTTATATTCGGTGTCCTCAGCAAACACCGTAGTAAAGAGATTTACTTTGTCGTTTAGTATTTCAGAGGCCAGAGCGGCAATGCCAGATGAGTCCATTCCAGAACTCACCATGAAGGCGGGATTCGTACTTTTCAAAAGTCTTCGCCTTATGGAGTTGCGTAATATACTTAGGTATTCGTTTTCGATATCCTGCCTTGTTTTTCGGCTTAAGTCCAATATTTCAAGCCGCCAGTATGGGGATGATGTCAGCGAATCTTTTTCGGATTTAATATAATGCCCTTGTTTTATCGCGGTGATTCCGCTATAAAAGGTATCCTCGGCTATGGCGTCTATATGCCTGTAGTGGCTTCCTACATAAAGAAGATTTTTTCTTTCGTTTGGTATCTTCCTGATTGGAAGATACTTGAAAAAGCTGTGTATCCTGTTCGATACGGCAACGGTGTTCTCGTCTTTATAATAATACAGGGACTTAACGCCGAACTTGTCTCTTCCGGCAATAAAGCACCCGCATTTTTTATCGTACAGGATTATTCCGAAGTCCCCGTTTATCTCGCTGAACATCTGCTCTGCATGGAGTTCATAGTTTTTGATAATTATCTCGTGGTAAGGCGCGGTTTCATAAATATCGCCGTAAAGTAGGACAACATACTTATCGTTTTCAAAGCGGTTTTCAGAAAAACAGAGATACCCGCCGTTAGACTTAATTAATGAGAGGCTGCCGGTATTGAGAATATGTTTTTTACTTATGCAGAAAAATATATCCTTCATTTTTTGGATTCAAACCATTCATCCAACCATGAAATTACCTCCGAGTCGTTTTTTTTAAGGTAATCAAAAAAGTCGGCTATTTTTCCCTGTTCAACGAGATTTATGAATATCCTTGGGTTTCCCCCTGCCTTGCTTAAGACAATCGCTGTTTTAAATCCTTGGCGTTTCAGTGTCCAGTTTATCGAATTGCCGAGATAAAATCCCCAGTCAGTTTTTACGATGTCGTTGCCTCTGTTTGATTCAGTTCGAAATGTTATCTGTTCGTTGGGCTCAAGATAAATGTCACCCATGTCCTTAAGGCAGAGACCCTCAATGGGTATAAACTCCCGTGGCGGCGTTTTAAAATTAGTTTTCATTAATAAGCCTCATCAAGTTAAATATTTCTTATGCCATAGCCCAAGCCGTCATTGTCCCACAACCGAACCTCAAGTATCCTATGA